>JAIMBH010000001.1 GCA_023511485.1 Bacillota bacterium
GTCCCCGGTTTGCCGGTTTGCTTTTCTTGTACGCCTTTAGTTTAATTAGGTAGAGGCATTTATCTCTTTGTAACGGAGGTCACTTTGAAAACCAATAAAGCCAAGCTAATTATTGCCCTTTTAATCGCAGCAATCTTCTTAATCTTTGGTCTTTCAAAGTCACTCGTAATTCTATTTACGGACTGGCTTTGGTTTAAGAGCGTGGGCTACGCTTCAGTCTTTACGAGCATCCTCAGCCTACAGGTAACTATTGGCCTCATCGCTGGTTTTGCATTCTTCATCTTTTTATACATTAACCTGCTCATCGCCAAGAAGCTGGCGCCATCTTTTACTTACTGGCGTGGATCTCCTGATGATCCGCTATATAACTTACTTAAGTTCCTCAAGTCGCCGACCTTAAAAAAGTTCTTCAATCTCATAATGCTTGCGATAGCAGCGGTCTTTGCGTTCTTTGTTGGTCTTTCAGCATCGACCAACTGGGAAGTCGTCTTAAGATACCTAAACCAGGTGCCCTTTGGAATAAAAGATCCTATCTTTGGTCAGGATGTAGCATTTCATGTGTTTTCAATTCCCTTTTACGGGGCAATACTTAATATCGGATATTCAGCAATCATTCTTACCATCATCTTGACTGCGCTTGTTCACTGGATTAATGGCAACATATCGCTTCGCCCTGGTGCAAGGACGTTTGCCCCACACGCAAAGGCACATCTTTCGGTGCTTTTCGGGCTTTTCTTTGTCTTGCTTGCGGCAACGCTTAAGCTAAATTCATATGATTTGCTGTTATCCAGCGTCGGTGTGGTCTTTGGGGCAGGTTATACTGATATTCACGCAAAGCTGCCGGCACTTACCATTCTTATCTTTTCATCCCTGGTTACAGCAATTTTGTTTCTGGTCAATATCCACCACAGAGGATGGAAGCTGCCCGCTATCGGTGTCGTTTTTATTATCGCTGTTTATATCCTCACAATAGGAATATATCCTGCACTTGTACAGCAATACTTGGTGGCTCCAAACGAGATTGAAAAAGAAACCCCGTATATTAAGCAGGCCATTAAGTTTACCAACCAAGCTTATGGGTTAAATCAGGTTAAGGAAAAGCCTTTTTCTTCCGAACAAGTCTTGGATAAGGTGGCTATAGACCGCAACAAGCAGGTAATTGATAATATAAGGCTCTGGGATTGGATGCCGCTGGGCAAAACATATAAGCAGATTCAAAGTATCCGTCTTTACTACGACTTTGGTGATGTTGATATCGACCGTTACCTGATCGATGGCAACTACCGCCAGGTTGCTATCTCGGCCCGTGAGCTAGATACTGAAAATCTACCTGACAACGCAAAAACATGGGTTAACCAGCATCTCGTCTACACCCATGGCTACGGTATAGTCGCCAACAGGGTAAATGAGTTCACCGACGAAGGTCTGCCCAAGCTTATTGTTAAAGATATCCCTCCGAAATCAGATACCGAAGTTTTAAAAGTGACAAGGCCTGAGATTTATTTTGGCGAGAAAACAAATGACTTTATAATCGTAGATACAAAGACCCGCGAGTTCGATTATCCGCTTGGAAACGAAAACAGCTACACGAAATACAGGGGCAATGACGGTCTTGTTCTTGATAGCCTGCTAAAAAAAGCGGCTTTCGCTTGGCGTTTTGACAGCATACAGCTCCTGCTCTCCGGATCGCTAACCGATAGCAGCAAGATACTGTTTAACCGTAATATCACTGAGCGGGCAAGCTTGATTGCGCCGTTTTTGCAGTACGAGAGCGACCCATATATTGTCATAGACAAAGGAAGGCTTTACTGGATAATAGATGCTTACACTACCGATAGCAGGTATCCATACTCGCAGCCGTTTGATGAAACAACCAAGAGCAACTACATACGAAACTCCGTTAAAGTAGTGGTCGACGCATATAACGGCGACACCAGCTTCTACCTTTTCGATAAGAAAGACCCAATAATCCAAACATATAAAAAGGCATTTCCAAAACTATTCAAGGACTCATCTGAGATGCCTGCCGGTCTCATGTCGCATATCAGATACCCAGAAGAGCTTTTTATGGTGCAGAGCCAAATGTTTGCAATATTTCATATGACTGACCCACAAGTCTTCTATAACAAAGAAGACCTATGGACCATATCAAACGAGATGATAGAAGGCAAGCAAACTGAGATCGAGCCCTACTATATGGTGATGAGGCTTCCCGGCGAGTCCAAAGAGGCCTACATGATAATGGCGCCGTTTACGCCGAACAAAAAGAATAATATGATCGCCTGGATGGCAGCAAAATGCGACCCTCGGGATTATGGGAAGATGCTGGTATATAAATTCCCTAAACAGAAGCTGGTTTACGGTCCAATGCAAATCGAGGCACGGATCAACCAGACACCTGATATATCGCAGGAGCTTACCCTTTGGAACCAGCAAGGCTCTCGCGTTATAAGAGGAAATCTCTTTGTAATACCAATAGAAGATTCAATTCTTTATGTAGAGCCGCTCTACCTACAGGCCGAGCAAACGGAACTTCCGGAGCTCAAGCGGGTCATCGTTTCGTACGGATCAAAGGTCATTATGGCAGATGACTTAACTAAGGCACTTGATGCAATATTTGGCCAAAGCGAGACCCAGGCTAAATCTAGCGAAAAAACCACCCTAGTCGGCTCCACACCAGTCACACTTATCGACCTGATCAACCAGGCGCAACAGGCTTTTGATAGCGCACAAAAGAAACAGCGCGACGGCGACTGGGCAGGCTACGGCGATGAGTTAAAGAAACTTGAGAAGGCATTGGCCGACTTAAAAGATAAAGCATCTAAGCAGTAAGCGGCAAGCAGCAAGACATAAAACCGCATAGAAAATTACGTTTAGGTGTAGGTAAATAAACCTTATTAAAGTCTATTTGATTCCCATGCGCACGAGTACCTCACGTACTGCACCTGTATCGATATAGCCGCTAAGAACCGGCTTATCGCCGATAAATACCGCCGGGAGCTTGATGCCGTCCCAGTGAACTCTTTCCATAAGGTCGGATATTTCGGAGATATCATCAATCACAGCCACCTGCTATGAAGGTAGATCCTCATCCCATAAGCCGAAGCATGGGCGAATATTACTGTGATTTTAGCTATCTTTACAGAATGCATTTCTTGCTACCTCTCTAAATTAAAGCTAATAGCTTATCCGCTATTTAAGAGTAAGAGGATATTAAATAAAAGAATAATGGTTGACGCTAATAGATGTCCAGGAACAAGATAAAAGATGGCCCATTTTTGAGCCATCTTTCTAAGCTTTCTAGGCTTAATCTCTTTTGTCGGTCTTTGAATACAACCTGTGATTTACTCAAGCTGACCCCACCAACCCCACTTACACAACAAATTGAGGGTTACGGGCTCTACATGAGCTTTGAAAATTACCTTACAAACTTCCTTGCAGTTCTGCTAAGGTTCTGGATCGTCATTTTACCCTTGATGATCTCCTTAGCAATTTCTTTTGCCTTATCCATGTCGGTGTTAGGAACGAGAAGCTCCTTCCTCGGCTTACCAGAAGCTGCCAGACGCTTAATGGCGGCCCTTATCATTGCAGGATTTCCGCTTTTCTCTATCTCGGTTGCGATATCTTTTGGTCTTGCAGCAGCTTTGGTTTTTGGCTTGGCAGCTACTTTAGCTTTCGCCTTCTTAACAACTGCCTTAGCCTTGGTTGCTGTCCCTGCCTTTGCGGAGGCTTTGCTAGCTGTAGCCTTTGTAGTGGCTTTCTTTTTCAGCTTGCTTAAGACAGCATCCTTCGCTTTTGCTTTCGGTTTTGTCTTTACAGTTGCCATGTTCCCTCCTACATCTTATCTGCTTCTAATGGTTGGTATAGTGGACAAAGCAAAGGTTGTATTCCTAGCGATAATTATAATACATAACGCTAAGTATGCAAAGCCTCTATACCAAACTAGTTTAATTAATCGGACAATCAACCTACTACTTTAGTGTTTACTTAAAAAAATTTAAAAATTTTTTTCAAAGTAGTGACTTGATACGAACTAAATCAAGTTAACTCAAGTCGACTCAAGTCGACTTGATTCGACATGGCTGCCAAATTTCTTATTTCCCAATCTCAATCCCAATCCCGCCTTAAAGTAACTTAAATATTTCTATCCGCGCGACTTGGCACTGACTTGGCAGTCATCCTTAACTTTTGCATTCCAGCCAGCATCCTGCAGCATTATTCGAATCTTGCCCGTTTCGCTTTGTATATGCTTATATAATTTATAAGTGCCTTTATTTATCAGGATACTTTAGCTCTTCTTAATCGTAGAGCAATCATATATGATGGGGATAATAAATAATACAATCGCTCTTTTGCAATTCCAAGCGGCACAAGCCTTGATATAGCCAATTGATCATCAAGTCGGTTTACAATGTATTAGATAATAATTATGCGCTAAAAGTTTGGTGCATACACCAAACCAAGTTTAAACCATCGACTGTCTTAATCAACTTACGCCGAAAAATAGAAAGGGTTTTTTATTATGCACAAAAAGACTCGGGTTGGAATACTCTTTGGAGGCAAGTCGGCTGAACACGAGGTGTCACTCCAATCTGCCAAAAGTATAATAGAGGCAATTGACAAGGAAAAGTATGAAGTAGCCCTGATTGGCATCGACAAGCAAGGCCGATGGTATAGTCCTGGCAAAGACTTAAATCAACCATCTCGCTTTCTAAGCTATGGTTCGTTAGAAGCAATTGATGTAGTGTTTCCTGTTCTTCATGGACCATTCGGTGAAGATGGGACGGTACAAGGGCTGCTTAAGCTTGCAGACATTCCTTTTGTCGGAGCCGGAGTGCTGGGGTCTGCCGTGGGTATGGATAAAGACGTCATGAAGCGTCTGTTAAGAGATGCTGGGCTCCCTACAGCCAAGTTCCTTGTTTTCAACCGCTCCTTAAAAAACAAAATCAATTTTGACAAGGTGGTCAAAGAATTAGGCCTGCCGCTTTTTGTAAAACCGGCCAATCTTGGTTCCTCAGTTGGCATAAACAAAGTCAAAAGTAAAGACGATTTCGATTACTCAGTAGCCGATGCTTTTAAATACGATAACAAGATTTTAATTGAGGAGTTTATTAAAGCGCGCGAGATTGAATGCTCTGTTTTAGGAAATGAGGACCCTATCGCCTCTTTACCCGGAGAGATAATCCCACAACATGAGTTCTACGCCTATGAAACCAAGTATATCGATGATGAGGGAGCCATCCTTAAGATTCCGGCAGAATTGCCCGATGATACAGTTAAGAATATCCAGGAGCTTGCAATCAAGACTTTTAAAACACTTTGCTGTGAGGGAATGGGCCGGGTCGATTTCTTTCTCGCAGATAGCGGAGAGATACTGGTGAATGAGATTAACACAATACCTGGCTTTACTAAAATCAGCATGTACCCGAAGCTTTGGGAGGCCAGCGGTATCTCATATAAGGAGCTGATAGACAGGCTTATCCAACTTGCAATTGAAAGGCATAAAAGAGAGTGCGAGTTGCAGACATCGTTATCATAGTCGTAGGCGATTAAAAATTTTTCAACAGTCAGCTAAAATTTCCAAGTAAAAGATATGTAAACCATTACATAACTACAGGTATACATATAGAGCTGCTTAATGTAAACCAATAGCAGTATTTGAGTAGACAATAAACAACGCAAAAGCGCTCTAACTGCATGCAACCCGGCTGAAAGTTTCTAATTCCTTTAAGATAAGTTCCCGCACGCTTGAAATAGAAGATTTTACCGGAGAAGTCAGGATGCCATCCATTGGCCTTACATCCCCAACCTGTACGGCAAAGATAACCACTTCTGGGTTTACTCCAATAAGCCTAGCATTTGCGATAAGATGAGGCACGCCCATCCCATGTATATTGTTCGAGCGCAGGCGTACCAAGCCGACATCGTCGGGCGAAAAGCGGAAAACTGCTCCAGGGTCAGACTTACTGTCAATAGCATCTACCACGATAACCACATCGGATTCTCTAAAATACCTGATAAGCGACATGCCTGCGACCTCACCCACTACAATTCCGATGTCCAACCCAGGAAAATCCACAGAAGGGATGATGGGAAGCAGGTTTTGCACAACCGCAACACCTATGCCGTCATCACCCATCAGCGTATTGCCAATGCCGATGATAGTTATCCTTTTAACCTGCCTCCCATTTTCCACCTTCAAGCTCTTTCTCTTTCGGGCTTAGAGGCCGTCTCTTGCCGCCAGAACATAAGCGGAACTTCGCGAATCTCTTCTGTTAGCACCAAATATATATGTAGAGTAACCGTAGATATGAATATCCACATAATTAAATAGTGAATGATGCGCACATTAACCGGACCACCTAAAGCATATGTGAGCGGTAAAAAGAAGCTTGATGTTGGAGTCCAAAGCTCAAAACCTGTAATCGCTTGTAGGGCAATTAGCACTCCCCAAAGAGCAAATACTGCCTTTTGCAATGGGTTATATTTAGATGTCTTTGGAGGCGTGCTCTGAAGAAAAAAATAATACCTTAGAAGCGGCACCAATGAGCCTTTGTTTTGTTCCTCCGGCGCAAAAAATGTATAATCACGCCGCATATGCCGTGAGCCGGGCGGAGCCGAAAACCCAACAAAAGACCAGTAGAGACGAACAACCGCAGAGAAAATAAATAGAAACATGAATATGAAATGAAGTGTCCGGTCGATCTGCATTGAACCGCTATAAAATGGATTGTGGATAAAGAACCCCGTCCATACCAGCACGGCTATGGATACCAGATGAACCCAATGGGTTACCACCGGTGTTAATGGATGCTCCTGAAGAGTTGTTCTTGTTTTAGACTGCAAACTCATCACTGTCATAACTTAGCAAACCCTAAATTTAAGTACCCGATTATGTTCTGGTTCAATCACGTGAACCGCGCAAGCCATTCATGGGTCAAACGTGTGAACAACCCGCAGTATCTCAAGCGGCTTTGCTGGGTCCACAACTTGCGTTCCTATTAGAGCCTCCTCGACCGGACCGCGTACTCCTTTATCGTCGCGAGGCGATAGATTCCAGTTCGATGGTGGTACAGCTGCATATTCACCAATAACACCGTTTTTTATGCGGATGTAGTGACAAAGGGCACCACGCGGTGCATCCCATCCTCCTATTCCTTCACCGCTTGTAGGTACTGCCTTGTCTATAAAAGTATTAGTTTTACCTGCCCTGATATTTGCGAGAAGTTCCTCAGCCCAGCGAACTGCGTTATCCGCGTTGATTTTAGCCTTAAGTACGCGGGCTGCAATTCGACCAAGGTTTGACATCAAAACCTGTACCTGCCCAGGCGCGCCAATTGCTGCAAGCGTGCTGTCCACAAGCTGCTTTGCCTCGGTTCGGCCCGCAAGATATGCAATAAGTATTTGGGCAAGCGGTCCAACCTCCATTGGACGATCTTCTTTGCCCAGGCGAGCAGCTTGTGTCCAGTCATATTTTCCTTTTACCGGTTCTGGGTTGTTAAGCGGATCAATTCCAGTATATTTTACTCCCTCCACCTGACCCTGCTTTTTAAACACGCCCTGCCCAACATCAAGCGGGTGCTTGCCCTCGCCAAGACTATCCTCAAACCATGAGAATTTTGTGTACATCCTCGTATCGTTTGGGTCGGGCTTTTGCAACTCCAGTTTGCCATCAAATATCGCCCCCCTAGGAAAGAGCCTATCATATGGGTCTTGGCTCTTCTCATCAAATACTCCCCATGTCAGATAGTTGCGATGTCCTTGTCCAGAATTTGCAAGGTCTTTATAGAACGGGACAACGTTAGAAGATCTTGCAACATAACGTTGGTGACAAACTCCTGTACCACCTGCATTCGCCCAATGTAAAACTCGATCTCTTCGACACTCGGCAGCTGCGTAACGCCACCGGGGGCTAAGTTCATAATCATCGGGTACTTTCCACCTAAATATGCAGCAGCATCATTTGCCGCTTGTTGGGCATCTATTGCCTGCAAATAATGAGCTGTAAGCTCGAGATCCAGCTCAGGAGTCAATTTATACCCAGGATGATCCCAAAACATATTGGCAAACGGTCCTAGCTGTCCCGAATTTACAACTGCCCTTAATTGGTCTTGAACTTGCTTTAACGTTGGCGTCGATGCGGTGGCGTTAAGAGCATTAGGGACGTTGACATAGTCAAACGCATTTAAGATATAGAACCACAAGATATGGTCATACCCAACCTGCGCCGCCTCCATCATGTTTCGAATAAGGCGAGCATTATCGCCGATTTTCTCTATTCCAAACGCGCGCTCAGTTGCCTGCACTGAGTTTATTGCATGGGGAGTCGGGCAGACACCACAAATCCTCTGCGCGAAGTGCCACGCATCGCGTGGATCCCGCTCTTTCATAAATATTTCGAACCCACGAAAGAGAGTTGCTGTGTTCCATGCCTCAGTAACTTTGCCGCCCTCAACTATGCAGGTTATGCGAAGGTGACCCTCAATGCGGGTAATCGGATCGATAATTACTTTCGGCATTAGGAACGACCTTCTCCCGGCTCAAATTCTTTTGTGCCTTTCTTTTCTTCAAAAGACTCTCCCCTGCCAAGTCTTCCCGATGCAGCTTGCCCAATTAAGTGCGCTCCAATACCAACCGCTGTTGCTACGCCCAATGCCTCACCTATCCTGGTAGGAGTAAGCCCGATAGCTCCTGGAGGAGCTACGTTTGCTGACTGGTTGCGAAATGGTGTTAGCTTGTCCCAAAAAGCCGGCTCAGCGCAACCAATGCACGGGCCGTTATGTACGCACCAGCTTAAATGACCGTTCCACCTGGTCGTGGGACATGGTGCAAAAGTCTGAGGTCCCTTACACCCCATCTTAAATAAACACCAGCGGTTCTGGGACGCCTCATCCCCAAAAGTTTCGACGAACTCACCAGCTTCAAAATGACCCCGGCGCTCGCAGTTATCATGTATTAATTGCCCATAGAGAAATAGTGGGCGACCGATTGAATCCAGAGGCGGAATTTTACCGATAGTAAGTATGTAGACAAGTGTGCTTATCATATCCTCGGCGTTGCCCGGACACCTTGATATGTTAATAACAGTTGGGCTGGCGATACCGGCGTTCTCTTTCAGGAAAGCTGAGACGCCTTTGGCGCCAGTCGGGTTCGGTGCCGCTGCTTGGATGTTTCCATAAGTCGCACAGCTACCTATAGCAATAGTTGCCTTGGCCTTCTTGTAGGTATCTGTAACTATTTCTTCTTAGGTCTTGCCATGTACTGTCATTGCCCCAGGAATCCCTGTAGCGATAGCACCTTCAACGACGTAATAAAAGTTTCCGCTATCTACTGTATCGCGAAAACTTTTCTCTGCCTGACTACCGGCTGGTGCCATGACCGCCTCGTGGTAGTCAAGCGATATCTGTCTCAATATTAAATTGGCTACGCTCGGCGTCCTGCTTTGCAAAAGGTTGACACTTCAGCCTAGGCATTCCTGAAATAGCGACCAAATCACCGACGGTCTTCTAGCTAGATTTTCCAGGGCTGATGCTATCTCGGGAGCTGCTACCTCCCCTACTCCAATCAAAACTCCTAGCATGCCGCAGAATTTAAGAAATTCTCTTCGCGACACCCGCGGCAAGAATGATACCTCATTATCGCCTTGCATATCTATTCCTCTGCTTGTACTAACTGCTAATATACCTCAACAGTATGAACTAGTGCTAAACTAGATAATGTAAATATATTCTTGCGATTTGCCACACCTGCTGCTGAAACTTATATACCCATTAATACAATCATTAACTACTTAAACGCCGATTTTTATCTTCTAAGCAATACGGATACTTAAGGCAATAAAATTTTTAAGGTTTTGTATGCCATAAATTTATATCTCTACCTGCAGATAGTAAGATTAGAATTCTAGTAGCGGCTGATATAAAGAAATGCTCAGGGGTATATACCGCGCATTAAAATAGAACATTTTCGGCGGGGAGATGCTTATGGAAATAACTGCTTATAACGATATGGAGCTTAGCCAAATAGAAGATATGGTAGATAGCTGGACTAAACAGCCGGTAAGCAAAACCCATCTAGACCCGGTTGAGGCTATCAAAATAACTTCAGGATATGCAATTGAGCAACACCAATGGGCTAATTACCACCAACTCATGGAATTGACTACTAACCAGGATATTAAAGAGCTGTTTGCGGCTATCGGTGCATGGGAGGAATCGCATCAGGCAACCTTTGGTTCACTGGTAGATCCAGAAACAACCCCATTGGAGGCAAGCCTAACACTACAGATGACCGCCATTCAGAGTTTTTCCGACGCCGCCCAGCTTGAGCCAAGCGAAAACTGCAAAATGACGTACGACTACATATTATTAGACCATCTGACGCAGGCAAAAGCCCTCTCAGATACCATGTCAAGTGTTGGTACAAATCCTGAAGGGGTTATCAAGGAAAGCATGCAGTTAATGGAGGGTAGACCATTTAGCAAGCAATACATTCCAACGAAAGATCTGTTGAAGCGGCCCTTAGATAAAAACAGCGACAATATAATGAGCTTCGTTAACCTGCACACCCTTTTAGCTAACGAGAAGCAGCTAAGAAACGAGTTTCAGACGATAAGGAAAATGCTGCCTTCGCAAAATATACGCAGACTCTATAATAGGATAACTTCCGTTGAGACTGAACATGTTACGATGCTTGCATCGTTGCGCGACCCCAACATTACCCTGCTTGAGTACGCAATGATCAATGAATTGATGGAAATAAGGAACCACCAGCTTGGCATGCAGATAGCTAAAAATGATGCCGCGCGGGAAGCTTTTGAGTACGCTTTAAATGGGGACCAGGGACACCTCAGCTGGTTAAGAGATGCCTACTCCAGCATTGAAAAAGGAGATTCGAGCAAATTCGCAATACCGGATAACCTTTTTGCTACACCGCCTTTGCCGGTTAACGATTATGTTAAGCAGGTCATGCAAACACAAATGGGCATAACACCAAAAGGTATGGGCTTTGAGAAAGCCGCATAATCCTGCAGCTTACATATGCTTATTCTTAAAAAGACCGCCTGGGGCAGGCGGTCTTTTTTATGTCTTACTTGGGAATATATAAGTTGGCTTTATCAAAGCAATGCAAAATTAAAAACTAAAAATAAGAATTTAAATTATCTCAAATTGCCGGTTGAACACATAATAGCAATTGGTTTAAACGCAAATAGATCCATGGCTATTTTGATTTTTAATCGGTAAGCATCAGGACGTGATAAGTGCAGGAGGGATATATCGTGCGCACCGCCAAAGATATGTTTGTATACTTTTTAAACGATATGTATTCTATCGAATCGGCCACACTAAGTTTAACCAGAGACCTTGCAAATAAAGCCAGAGATCCTGAAATAAAAAGGGATTTGGAGGAGCATATAGAAGAAACTAGAAGGCAGATGAGACGGCTCAGATCCATTGTGCGCCGGTACGGCGGTAAAATTGCCGCAACGAAGGCGGCTATCTTCTCAATCCTATCTATAGGTTCAAACGCCTTCCAGTGGACACAAACCAATCTCAAACAAGAAGAGTTAAGGATGCTCTATGATGGGATAATGATTGAAAACATGGAGGTTGGGAGTTATAAAGCACTAATCGCAATGGCCAAAAGCCTAGATGATATGCAATCAGTAAGTGAGCTGCTATTAAGCCTTGAAGAAGAGAAAGCTATGTCAGAGAAAACCGAAAAGCAGATATTAAACTATCTAAAACAAGCAGCATAGGAAAGGCTAATATCAAGGAGAGGACCAATGGGCAAAAGTGAGCGCTGGGGTGGATTGATAGCCGGCATTATCTTAATCATAATCGGAATCGCCATACTGCTTATAAACCTTAGATTGGTCGAGCCGGGGTTTATTCTGGTAGCACTGGGAGCATCATTCTTGGTGGCATTTATATTTAAGCGCCTTATCGGATTTCTCATCCCCGGCATGATACTTTTCTGGCTTGGCATTGCCGTAACTTTGAATCAGTCGAATATTCTAAACCCAAGACTGGATGGACCAATTGTATTGACCGCACTTGGACTATCTTTTGTATTCATTTACATATTCATGGGAAGGAGACGGCACTGGTGGCCGCTTATCCCGGGCGGCATATTGCTGATTATTGGAGTTGGCAGCCTGTTAGCATTACAAAACCTGCTCCCATTTACTATAAGCCAGTTAGCAAACTTAATACTGCCCACCATTCTTATCATTATTGGACTCTGGCTTATATTCCGGCAATTCTATACAAGATAATGTAAAAGCCCCTGGAAATCACGCTTAAGATCGAAGCGTGATTTCCAGGGGCGAGCACTAAAACCGGTAGGCTATTTATTAGTCAAACGCGGGTTCGTTTTCGGGTTGCAGCTGTGCCTGTTCGGCTAGCAGTTCAAGGCCAACTTCCTCACCGACTGGACGCTCTGCATGTGACTTGCGAAGCGCAATCTCTCTCATAAAGAACATGAGAATAGCGCCAACGGCTATCATAAAGGTCGCGATATAAAAAATTCCAGTTATGCTATCAGATAAAGCCAGGCGCAAATCTCCTAAGACAACAAGAAACGATTTTTGCGCTGCCGGCGGCATCTTTGCTAATATATCCTTTAACTGGCCCATCTTCATAAGCGACTCAGGATTACTCATACCATCAAGCAATTGCTTAGGCAATAACTGAATGGTTTGAGCGTGTTTTGCAAAAAGATTCGCCAACTCATCTTTGAGATTGTTATTCATAACACTTCCCATGATGGCAACGCCAACGGTGCCACCAATTTGGCGGAAGAACTGAGTCGCTGCAGACACCACGCCAAGCTTACTGTGCGGAAACGCGTTTTGCGTTGCGATTGTAAAGATCGGAAACGTGGTTCCCAAACCGCCGCCCAGCAGAATCATATCCCTTACGACCTCAGAGTACTGTGTATGAACTGTCATGGTTGATAACAGGTACATCCCCCCTGTGGCGGCCATAAGGCCCAAGATACCTATGAGTTTATACTTGCCAACTCGAGACATTATCTGGCCGGTAACTGTACTACCAACAACTGAAGATAGCATCATTGGCAAGAGCAATAACCCCGAGTTAGTTGCAGTCTTTCCTAAGACCCCTTGTATGAATACCGGTATGTAAGCAATAGTTCCAAACATACCCACTCCGGTAAGAAACAGTATAAAAACCGATATGCTAAAGATACTGTTTTTAAATAAGCCAAGCGAAAGTATAGGCTCTTTTGCTTTTTTCTCAGCTATAATAAACCCTATAAGCATTACCGCAGAGAAGGAAAAAAGCTCTATTATCTGCTTCGAGTCCCATGGATATGTCGAGCCTCCCCATACCAGAGCGAGCAGGAGCGGTATAACGCATCCCAAAAGAGTTGCTGAGCCCCACCAATCAATCTTGCGTCCTTTTTGTCCAGCTATTGCCGGTATCACCTTAGCTAAAACCAGGATCGCCATAATACCGATCGGAATATTTATATAAAAGTTCCACCGCCAGCTTAAATTGTCTGTAATATATCCACCAACAAGTGGTCCTATTATACTCGCGATTCCAAATACAGCACCCATAACCCCGCCCCATTTGCCCCTTTCGGCAGGCGGGAAAATATCGCCAATTATGGCAATCGCATTTGCCATCATTGCACCGCCACCTATGCCCTGCAAGCCGCGAAAAATTATAAGTTGAGTCATGGACTGAGACGCACCGGATAGTATTGAACCAAGAACAAAAATTATGATTCCACCAATATAAAACCACTTACGACCGTAAATATCGGAAAGCTTGCCATAAATAGGAACTGACGCCGTCGAGCCAAGCATATATGCGGTGAAAACCCACGATAACATATCAAGGCCACCAAGCTCGCTAACAACCTTTGGCATTGCCGTCCCCACTATGGTCTGGTCAAGGGCACCAAGCAGCATGCCAAAAAACACACCAACCATGATCATAATTTTTTGTCTTTTCGGAAGCGTATCCAATCACATCACCTCTCAAATCTATTACTAAAGCGTTTACTTCACACCTATTGCTATCAGTAAACCGCCCTTGGGTAAGCAACAAGCCACTAAAACCGCTAGAACTAATCTTCTTTTAGGCTATTTTGGGCTTGCTCAAACTTCTGTGCCTCACTTAGAAGTTGCTCAAACCTCTGTGCCTTGTTGGTGAGGTGCTCGACCAATCTACTGAGCTCTTCCGCCTTTATCAGCAAAAGACCCATATCATTAGGTGCAGCAAAAAAAAGCAGTTTATTGCCGGGGCCGATGCTCAGAGAGCGCCTTGCTTCGGCAGGTATCGCCACCTGGCCACGCTCGCCGACCGTAGCTGTGCCTAAAAAAGATTTCTCATGCACTTTATTCCCCTCCTATATGTATTTTCATGCATTGCATGAAAATATCACGTATACAAGCACAAGTCAATAACCTTTTGGGCATTACATATGGTAAGCTAATAATCGCAAAAGTGCTTAATTTCCTACCCGGCGGAAGCGGGCACGTTAGATAGGATATAATACAGACAAAGCCGATAAGTACATAAAGCCACCATTCAACAAGGAAAGTCATGGTTTAGAGGAGTCATATGGCTACCAATGGTAAGTCGGACATTTATGTTATAAAAATTTACTGTACTAGATGCAATACCTTCCTTTATAAGTATAGAAAGAGATCAAACGGTGCACTTGTTAAGTGCCATCCTGACAGAATTATGGAAGATCATACGAAAGGCGATTTAAAATGCCCTAGCTGTGGGCAGGAATTCGCCCGGCACAAGCTGATGAAAAACAAGCTCGTGCAAAAGATAATTCGTGGCCGGGTCTTCGTTAAAGGCCATCTTAAAAGGTAACCACCAGTCGCAATGCATTAATTAGCCCTCTTTACTCTCCCACCTTAAGTTTCTCTCAGGTTACATTTGGGTAACGAATGCCTATCTCTGAAACTGGAATTATGGCCAATTCTTTTTAATTCCGGTCTAGTTTATTTTTTAAGGGTTGAGGTGGCACGATGAACAATTTAAACAACAATAAAGCATCACGAGGTTGGGCGCACTCGTTATGGATAGATACCACCCCAGATACCAACTATCCAGCTCTAGAGCAAGGTATTGAAGTAGATACTGCAGTTATAGGTGGCGGCATCACCGGCATAACAACCGCACTGCTCCTAAAACAGGCCGGTCAAAAAGTAGCGCTCATTGAAATGCATAGAATAGCTAAGAGTACAACTGGACATACAACGGCAAAACTATCATCTTTGCAAGGACTCAAATACCAGACTCTTCTAAGCAATTTTTCTGCTGATAAGGTTCGCATTTATGCTAAAGCCAATCAGTTCGCAATAGACAAAATTGCTTCTATAGTAAGTGATCAAAAAATAGACTGTGATTTCAAGCGCACCTCAGCTTATACCTACACCGAATCAAAGAAAAACATAAGGGCTATAGAGAAAGAGGTCGAAGCGACCCAAAAAGTGGGGTTAAATACATCGTTTTTCGAATCCGCAGACCTACCCTTTGAGATTAGAGGAGCAGTATATCTTGACAACCAGGCCCAATTCCACCCCAGGAAATATTTACTTGTGCTGTCAAGCTATATCAATAACGGCGATAGCTATATCTTCGAAAACACCCGGGTAGTTAATATAGATGACGGTAATCCATGTATCATCACCACGGACCAAGGCAAGATAAGGGCTAGAAATGTAGTGCTGGCGACTGCCTTTCCCTTTAAAGATACCGGTCACTTTTATACAAAACTCTATCCTTACTACTTTTATTTAACCGGCATGCGCATAAATAGTAATGTGCCAGAGGGTATGTACTATGGCATTGACGACGATGCCTACACGATTCGCAACCATCCAACTAAGGACGGACCCCTTCTGATAGTCGGCAGTGGTCACCACAAGACAGGTCAAGGTGGGGATACCTTTAAGTGGTACCAAAGGGTTGAAAATTACGCAAAAGAGCGTTTTGATGTGGAATCGATCGATTACTACTGGTCTACCGAAGATTACCGAACACCAGATGGGATTCCATACATTGGAAGATTGCCAAAGGCAAAACACATATACATGGCAAGCGGATTTGGCGGCTGGGGTATGACAAACAGCATGGTTGCAGCAATCATTATCTCCGACGAGATTCTGGAAAAGGACAACCCGTGGGCCTCCTTCTTTAGCCCCTCGCGGCACGACATTGCCCAGTACGGTGCAACTTTTCTAACCGAGGGCATAAATATCGTCGAACAATATGGGAAAGAATACCTAGTAACCCCTAAAAAGATGAACCCTGCCGACCTGCAAAAAGGCGAAGGCAAGCTTATTGCCGTGGACAATAAAAAAATTGCGGCTTACAAAGACGAGGAAGGCAATATCTATACTCTTTCGACCAAGTGTGTCCATATGGGATGTTTGGTTAATTGGAACGGAGCTGAGAAGACATGGGATTGCACATGCCATGGCTCTCGCTACAGCTACAATGGCGAGTTGATACATGGCCCAGCGCTTGCTGACCTGCCTGAAGCAGAAGATTTAGATTAGATTCTGGATTTAAGACTTAAAGATCATACAATTTCGATGCTCAAGTATTAATAATAGTCTTCAAGGTCGGCAAGAAAAGAAGCGCATCTAACCGGGACTACTAAGAGGCCTTAATTTTAAACTGCATCGAGTAAGGACTGGTAAGTTGTTGTAAGGTCGGTTTTTTGGCCTCTTCTTTTGCAACAAAATTCGAAACTGCGATGATTCTTCCCGCCTGCTCAACGGTAACTCGCCCAAATATTGTGCCTTTCTTTACAGGTACGGCAACCTCTGCAACACCGGATGCTTTCACATTAACCGGAAGAGCATCTCTTACAACAGCATTTACGTCCTCTGTTGCAACCAGATCGATTTGCCGATCGTTTTCAGGAGACTTGATCTTAAAGATTGTGCCCCTTGTTATTAATTGTTTCTCCTTATAAAGACCAAAGCCAAAATCAAGCAGGCGTGCAGACTCCTCGAAAAGAGCTGCACGGTTTTTGACTCCAAGCACCACCGATATTAGTGAAACTCCGTTTCTGGTTGCAGTTGAAACTAAACAGTTGCCGGCTCCTCTGGTATATCCAGTTTTCCCGCCGGTAGCCCCGGGATAGGTCGATAAGAGTTTGTTGTAATTCTTCACAGTTAAAGATAGCGCCGGGTTAGAGCGGTTAATGTTTGTGGCTCTTGTCGAGACAACTTGAGTAAACACTTCGTTTTGCATAGCGTGTATGGTAATTAGGGCGAGATCGTGCGCGGTCGAATAATGCAATGCATTGTCAAGGCCGTGTGGATTCACAAAATGAGTATTTAGCGCGCCAATTTGGCTGGCTTCCTTATTCATCATCGCAGCAAAGTTTTCAACTGAGCCGCCGATGTGGTCGGCTATCGCTACTGCAGCGTCATTTGCTGAAGGCAGCAGCAGCGCATAGAGCAGGTCCCTCAGCTTAATCTGCTCTCCAGGAATGAGTCCGATGCCCCCTTGCTTTCCAGGTCCGAGTACATCCGCATTAACAGTTACCGTATCGTCGAGATTTCCGTATTTAATTGCCACCAGAGCAGTCATAATTTTTGTTGTACTTGCTATCGGACGCTTATTATCAGAGTTCTTCCCCCAGAGCACGTCCCCGGTTTTTGCGTCGATTAGTATAGCCGATTCAGCGGTTATACCTGATATATCGGGCATGCTCGGTGCGACCGTTTCATCAACGCTCAACGAGCCAGCCGATGCAATAAGTTGCAATGGCGCACTGCTCAACATCAATAATGCTATTAGCAGGATAAAAATAATTCGCTTCATTTCCCACCTACCAACAAACCTTACGCATAATACAACGCCTTTTTAAAATAGAAAAGAAAAGAGGGGTTGCCTACATGACAATCAAAGCCTTAAACAGAGTGTTTTACTGGTGAAACAAAGAAGCTGATTCAGAAGATTATTGCGCTGTTGATTCCGCTCTTCCCCAGGCCCGATTCCCTTTGGTGTGCCGCGTAGAAATTATTGTTCTGGCCTTTCTGCAAGCGTTACTTTAACTGTATTCCTAGCGCCATTTCTAACATAGGTTAGCTCGATGGTATCACCGACTTTGTGTTCCCTGATCTGAGCAATAAGGTCAGCGATATCCTCAACGGGCTCGCCGTTGATTGAAGTAATTATATCTCCCCTCCGCAGGCCAGCTCTTGCCGCTGGACCTCCGGCAACAACATCAATTACCAGCACACCTTGGTTAACACCGGCATTTTCCCTCAACGGTAGCTCACCGACATTGCGCCCGGTTATACCTATATATGGGTGGCTGGCCCTACCGTTTTTTATAAGCTGGTCAGCAACATTTGTTGCGGTATCCGCTGGAATAGCAAAGCCGATACCGCTAAATGCACCACTGCCCGATACAATAAGCGTGTTTATCCCGATAACCTGGCCACTGGTATTACTTAACGCACCACCGCTATTGCCCGGATTTATGGCGGCGTCCGTTTGAATAAGGTCAGTCAGAACCTCACCACCTCCAGCTTGGTCGGCCGGAATCGTCAGATTTCGATTGAGCGCACTTATAATACCAAAGGTCACCGTGTGCTCAAATCCAAAAGGACTGCCGATGGCGACAACCGGATCGCCGACTTGAAGGTCTTTTACTGAGCCAAACTTAGCCGCGTTTAAGTTATTCCTGTCAACCTTGATAACCGCAATATCGGTATCAGCATCCGCAGCAATTAACCTGGCCCCTACCTCATCGGCTCCTAAAATAACCACAATATCTGTCGCCCCCGACACAACATGGTTATTGGTTATAATATAGCCATCCCTTCTATATATAACGCCAGAGCCAATTCCGGTCACTGTACCTGTTTGAGGTGTACCTTGTGGCTGCCTCCTTATACCAATACTGACAACCGATGGGCTGACCTGTTTTGCAACATCGGTAACCTCGCTAAACGAAAAACTCTCCGTGCCAGTGTCATCACGCGATGTAGTAGTTGATGTAGCGCCAGTTTCACGCTGAGCGCTGCATGAAGTGAGCAGTATACCGGCAACAATGGCCAGCAATATAACGGCTTTCGCAAGGCCAGTAAAATTTTTAATGAACCCTTTATGCTTACACTTCTTATACATAACCATTCCTTCTTTGCATGCTGAAGTAACATGTCGGATACTTTGTACCCAAACAGGTGCAAAGTATAAGCAAGGCGCAAGAGTTACTTTCTGTATTCAGTTTGGGCTGCGCTACACTTTGGGGTACCTATGTAGATATGGCTTACGTATATTTGGTCATAGGCTTAGCTTTATTGGTCAGGGGTGCCGACTATCTTATAGATGGTTCAACTTCCCTTGCAAAGCGGCTGGGTATACCAAGCTTGATAATTGGTCTTACTGTTGTGGCACTGGGCACATCGTTGCCAGAATTCATAATCAACGTTATCTCAGCCTTAAGAGGTGCTACAGGAGTGGCTTTCGGCAATGTTGTTGGTAGCAACATTGCCAACACCCTCTTAATACTGGGAACGGCGTCTCTGGTTAACCCGCTAAGGATAGCCCACTCCACAGTTTGGAGAGAAATTCCCTTTAATCTTCTAGCTGCCCTGGTTTTGCTTGTCATCTCCAATATACCACCAATGCAAGAAACAGGGCCGTCTTACATTGCCAAAGCCGACGGGATAGTTTTATTATTCTGTTTTGTAGTTTTCTTATTCTACCTATACAACTCAGCCATAAAATATAGGACAAACCTGGTTGATGAGAAGCTGGAAATCGAACTTCTCACCCCTAAGAAAACGACGATATACATCGTTGTTGGTATTATAGGACTTTATGTGGGTGGTGTTTGGGCGGTAAACGGGGCTGTGTCAATAGCAAGAAGTATTGGGGCACCCGAGTTTTTGATCTCAGCAACCATTGTTGCTTTCGGCACCTCACTGCCTGAGCTAATAACAAGCATCAGGGCTGCTTTGAGAGGAGACAGCGATCTTGTGGTCGGAAACATAGTCGGATCCAACATCCTCAACATCCTATTTGTCTTAGGCATAACAACCATTATCACCCCGGTTGTGCTCCCAAAAGGCATTAATACCGACCTTCTATTCTTAATCGTATCGTCTTTTTTGTTTTTTGCTTTTATGTTTGTCGGGCAGAAGCATACGCTAGACAGATGGCAGGGGTTTTTGTTCTTGTCTGGCTATCTGGCCTACATCGTTCTCTCGATTTTCAGAAGCTTATAGCAAATATAATCACTACTCCATTTTGAGAGCGCTGGTCTGGTAACGCGATCACTCTGCAAGAATTTGGGCAAGCTGCCATAGATTTATATCTAGCGTTTTCTTGTTTGAAATCACCTCATCAAGCGAAGTGTATGCTACTTGACCATCTATCCACCCTACAAGCTTTCCATAGTTGCCTTCGATTAAGAGGTTGACTGCTGCAGCGCCTAGCCGGGTAGCTAGAAGACGATCGAAGGCAGTCGGCGAGCCCCCGCGCTGGACATGACCTAAAATTGTCACCCTTAATTCAAAGCCGATCTCTTCGCCGTGGTCTCTAAAATACTTTGCGATCTCCTCCGCGTTATTTTTAGCTCCATCTGTAACTACAACAAGCGCATATTTTTTCCCCCGCTCGTAAGCCGAGCGCAACTCACCCGCAATAGTTTCGGGGTCGATCTCAAGTTCTGGAGTTACCACTACTTCCGCGCCGCCAGCAATACCGGACATCAGTGCAAGATATCCATAGTGCCTGCCCATCACCTCAATTAAGAAAGCACGTGCATGCGATTCAGCGGTCGTCTTAATGCGGTCTATTGATTCGATGATGATATTTAATGCGGTATCAACCCCAATTGAGATATCTGACCCATAAAGGTCGTTATCAACAGTCGATGCCACGCCAACTACCGGTAAGCCTTTCTGCCAAAGTGCATAGGACCCCATCTGGGAGCCATTGCCACCAATTACTATAAGACCTTCTATACCCCGGCGCCGAAGATTATCGATAGCTCTGTGCTGCGCCACATCGGCCTTGAACTCTTCGCTTCTAGCAGTACCAAGAAAGGTCCCCCCGAGTTGCAATATCCCACTTACATTACGCATGGTAAGGGGAATGATGTCGTCTTCTATCAAACCCGCATAACCTCTGCGTACTCCAAACACCTCTTTGCCAGTATCAATGCCCACCCTTGTTATGGCCCGCACGGCAGCATTCATGCCGGGTGCGTCTCCTCCGCTTGTAACTACCGCTATGCGCTTCATATAATCTCTCGCTCCGCCGACATATATTTATAGGCTCCTATCAATTTGTGCTGATACACTGGATTATTCACCTTGGTTATCTCTAATTGCAATTTTCCCTTTTCCCAGAGCGTTTCAACCGTCCTACAATATCTGCAGTTTTTAAAAATATTTATAAGTGTGTAAACGGCCGCTCTTATGCAAACTGCGTTAGAGGATTAAGCTATGCGACGCGTGGCCGGCTGCCCACTTGCATCGATAACTTGTTTCGTCCAATCCTTTGCTCTGTCTAGTTCGCCCTCGGCAAGGGGACCTTCCGAACCACTTACAATAAATCCCTGTGGCGGCACCACTACCTGGCAGCCCGCCTGTTTAAGCACCTGAGCGATTCGCCTTGCGGCATTGCCGGAGAAAATCGATTTTAAGCGGGTATCGAAAGCTGCTGCAGCCATCCCAGATAGATTCTGCCCTTTAAGCTTATCAAGAAACTTCTTTGTCGGCTCTGACGGTCTCCATCCGTGGATTGGACTACCAACAATTAAAATATCAACTCCCTTTAACATCTCTGGGTTGAAGTCATCCACGTGAACGACCCTCCCACCCTGCCCAAAAACGCTGCCGATTGCTTCTGCAATCTTTTGCGTGTTTCCGTATTTTGAGTCATAAACAATAAGAGCAGTCATTTTAACTCCCTCACTTAGATTATCTTGATAGAACTAGCTCCCTTCTTGTTTCATACCGCAGTTAAAAATTAACTAACAGGCAGAGTGGCAGATTTCAAAATACATTCTTCTAAAATCGTCATATGCAGAGTGAAATTTGCTAATACTTTCACAAAATCAGCGCCTATATTTATTGGCAGTATTATAAATACTACCGTTTACCTCGGAATTCGCAAACTATTTTAAGGTTATTTGTTGAAATATTAACTATTAATGCCTAATATAGAATTCAGTACATTATTGGTAAAACGATTGTCAGATAATATATGGGTTGCAATTTTGGAGGTAGCTGGGATGACTAAGATTTTGGTTATTGGCGGTGGCAGCGCCGGTATAATGACTGCCGCACGGCTGAGAAATGAGCTTACGCCCGAGGAGGCCGAGATAACGATCGTTGAGCCGAGCGATTATCACATTTATCAGCCTGCATTTACTCTAGTGGTATTCGGTGTCGAGAGCCCTGAAAAAATTAAAAGGCCCATCGAAGAAGTGATCCCGCAGGGATGTAGTCTTGTAAAAGATGAGCTTGCCAGCTTAAATACCGACGAGAATTACATCGAGACAAAAAGCGGGCAAAGACTTGACTATGACTACTTGATTCTCGCAACGGGTGCAAGGCCGGTGCTTGATGATATAGTCGGCCTTGAGGAAAACCTAGGCAAAAACGGTATTCACGACTTTTACACCTTTGAGGGCGCGCTGCGCTTGAGGGAAGCGATAGAAAAGTTCGAAGGTGGAAACTTCGTTGTTGTGCAGCCCCCAATGCCGTTTAAATGCCCGGGTGCTCCAATAAAGATGGCGCTTATGGCCGATGATTACTTCAGAAGAAAAGGCATAAGAGACAAGGTAAATATAACCGTGACGTCAACTCTTGCCTCGGTATTTACCCGCGAACCATACAAGAGTAAGTTCGACCAGATTTTTGCAGAGCGCGGGCTCAATGCGGTTCCTAAGTTCAACCCGGGAATCATCGATGTCGAGAGGAAAGTTATCAAAGCCTGGGAAGGTACAGAAGTGCCTTATGATATAGCGGTCGTCATACCACCCAATGAGGGACAAACCGTATACGAAGACTCAGATATAGCCGATGCAAGCAACTTTATCCGTGCCGACAAGCACTTGCTTGTATCTGACAGCCATGACAATATCTATCCGGTAGGCGATGCAAGCGGCATCCCTGCATCAAAGACAGCCTCAGGCGCAAAGAAGCAGGCCGAAGTCATCACATTTAACCTGATTGCTAAAATCAAGGGTGAAGAAACAGCGGCAAGCTACAGCGGCCTAGTCTCCTGCCCGATTCTCACTGGGTTTGGTAAAGCTATTTTCGCGGAGTTTGATTATGAACAATCGCTATCGCCGGCCCAAGAGTCTTCTTCCAGCTGGACGTTTATGACTCAGGGCATGATGCCAATATACTGGGATTATATGCTGACCGGTAAGATTTAGATTGTATAGCTGCCGTAGATATAGCACTTAAAGGACGTGCCAATTACCCAGCACTAAATAGCTATTTAGTGCTGGGTAATCCAACCCTTTTTAGAACTAAAATTGCGACATCATCGGTAAGCCTGCCACCAGTAAAGCGGATTGCCTCATCTTTTAAATTCTCGGCAATTGCGCCAGCTGATAAGTGTTTCTTTTGGCTGGCAATCTCGGTGACTCTTTCGACGCCAAAAAAGCCCTCTTTGCCCCGTGCCTCAATTAGCCCATCGGTATAAGCTACAAAAACGCCCTCCATATCCAGGCGGGTTTCATAAAGCGAAAAAACCGCCTCCTCTTCTATTCCAAGTGCAATACCGCCTGGCTCTAACAGGCGGCAATTATCCGTGCAGAGAATAGGCTCTGGGTGGCCTGCGCTGACCAATCTCAGATGACCGGGTTCTTTGTATGTTCCAGCAAGAGCAGTAGCAAAATGCCCGCTCGGAAGCTCATCTTTTAGTATCCTATTGAGCCTGTCCATGGTCTCAACCAAACCCGTGCGCTCACGCATAAATCCCCTAAAAAGATAGCGAAGCATAGCGGCATCCGTTGCAGCCTCAAGGCCATGGCCGGATAGATCGCCCACTATAAAAGCAGCTTCATGCGGGTCGATTTGAATTAAATCGACAAGGTCTCCCCCAACCCGAGTTCGTACTCCTGACGGGATATAGATGTGAGCTATATCGAGGTCTATTGCCTTCGACGGTATATCCGGAAGCAAGCCCTCCTGCACAAGTCGTCCAACTTCGGCTTCTTCAAGTAACGCTTTTCGGTACACCTGGAAATAAGAAGTAGCAATAGCGGCAAGGGCAGCATGTAAAAACTCATCCAACTGCAATAGCCAATATATCGCTTTATCTGAAGGTTTTTTAAGCAAGAAAGGCAAGTAGCTTTCCTCAAGAAAGTGCAGACTGATGATTAAAGCCTCATAAGGAAAATCTCTGCGGGCGAGGTCCGCACCAGCTTTCTCTAGATTCTTGATGCATTGCTCAAGCTGCCGCGTGAGCATACAAGAGAGCATATCGTGAAAAATATCTCCAAAAACCTGCTCTATCTCCTGGCGGGTGTAAGTCGGCGGTTGGTAGGCTTTATACTGTGCTTCTACCCATCGCCGAACAATCTCTTCTTCGTGGGGAATAAGAACCTCTGCGACCTCTTTTAACGTATCCTTGCTTGCCGGGGCAAACTCTAAAACACGGTATCCCGAAAAACTGGTTTCATCTCTGTTGTTCTGTTCTTTAAAACTGCGCTCTATATTCATAATTGCAATTATAACCCGTTTTGGCTAAAAAATCTGGCTATACCGCCGATGGAAAAGTGCCCGGCATTTCTCCTGTTTTTGGTTCTGTCGGAAAAGGATGAAGCGCGGATGTTGTATCGATATGTAAAAAGGCATCATAGGCTTCATCTAGATACGTCTCTATGTAATTCGGAAACTCAGAATTTGGGTCGTAGACGACGCCAACTGTCCTATGGCTCCTTTTTTCCAAAAACAACTCATTTCTTGCCTTATGGCGTGAAAAAAGAAGGAGTCTATTTTTTTCGCCCAGGTTGTGCAACACGCTCTCCCAGCTGCCATATATCGCAGGCGGCAGCTCCATATCTCTTACTGGTGCATCCCAATCATAAGCAGCCACGACCCTGCCTTGAAAAGTGCCAAAACCGATAAGGTATGCCTCATCCTTCCCGAGTCTCTCCCTTACTAGTTGGCCTACGCTGGTCTCACTTCTATCTGCCATCTCGGTAGCCCCAGCATCGCATATATGGGCATTGTGTGCCCAAATTATCCCTTTTGCTTCAAAGGTTTTTCCATGGAACTCGCGTAGCCGAAAGAATGTGTTTGCCATGTGTTGCTCACGCAAGTTCCATGTATCTGGGTCACCTGTCGGCATAACCCGGTAATACCGTTCGGCATCTACGACAGCCAGAGCATTTTGCTCTGCATTGAACCTTTCCTCTGTATCCGCAGATTTTGCAGGCGGGAGATGCTGAAGCGAAGTTAAAAACTTCGCAATGTCTTCTTCGCACGATTCGGATACCAACGCGATTGTCCATTTATGCCCATCGATATCGCGCCTTTGCGGCTCAAAACACCGATAAACCTGCCTGGCGGTCTGTGCCGCTTCGGGGACTGTTTCCTCCAGGTACTTAACCGCCATACTTAGAGAGTCCCACAGGCTGTAAAAATCAAGGCCATAGAACCCAACCTTTTGCTCATCTGAAATGCCAGTATTATATTCTGCAAGCCATCTGATAAAATCCAGAGTTTCATAGTTTGCCCATATCCAGGTTGGCCAGCGGTTAAAAACATAAAGGATATCTTCTGCTTCCAGACCTCTATTTATTACGCCCTTGACATAGCGGTTTACCTCATAGCAATGAGGCCAGTCACCCTCAACCGAAACAAACGAAAATCCCTTTTCTTCAATAAGACGCTTGGTAATATTGGCCCGCCATTTATAAAACTCGGCCGTACCATGCGTCGATCCACCTATCAATACCGCGCGCCTGTGGCCGGCATGCTCTATTAGAAGGTCTAGATCACTTTCAGTTTCAAGAGAATATGAGATATTTTCTATATCGTCCATTGCACTCTTAAAGTACCCATTATCTTAGGCTTTTTGTCAGGATGCCAATAAAGGCATTTCGGGCGATCTGTTGCAAAGCATGGCAACTGCGTCTTTAATGTTTTTAAAGGTTCATAGTTAACAAAAACAACAAAGCATACAAAAGATTTCTGTAAGGAATACTAAACCCGCCATGGATGATATGAAAGTAAGCCTGCTAAAATGATTAGTTTTTAAAATTTTAAAAACTGCACTTAATCGAACAAATCGCTGATGTTAAGGCTGTTGTCTTAACTCATTCGCGCAGCTAATTGAGCTTGTAGTAAACTACAATATCTTTAAAACCACAACCGGTCAGTGCTTGATTCTTATTAAAAATCAGGCTAAGTTTAAACAAGCAATGGTTACAGTCAGCAATACCACCTGAATGTTGCATAATTACCGGCTAGATGGCTGACATAACCGCCTTAACAACTGGATTGACTCGCCGAGCGATTTGAGTCAAGTAGCATACTGGCACTAGACATCTACTTAGATATAACCCTACTGATTAAGCAATAATGAAGTCAGCAAACGTAGCAAGAAATCTCCTAGAATTGAAGGAATACGATGCCAAGATATGTAGTACTAATTATTAGCACACTGATTTTCAGCTCGTGTGTAAGCTCGCTTGTCTGGGTGGCCACGCAGCAAAGCGTTAAAGCCGAGATACCTAAAGAATCTAAAAAAGAGACAATAGCCATAACTAATAAACCAGTTAAAATACCCAAAACCGCTGCAGCAGTTACAGCGCTTGATACAACATCGACTATAAACGCAACTTCAACAGCCGAAGAAACTAAAACGCTTTCAGCCGAAACCACCCAGACACTTTTTATTAGCGAGGTAACAGCAACGGTACCAGCCGTAGAGACAACCTTTACATCTCTAACTCCCCTGTCAATTACAGGCTCGGAAACAACCGAAACGGCCCCAAGCGATACAGCAACCTCTACTGTTCTGGCTTCGCCAGAACAGGATGTCGTATCGGCTCAGCCATCACAGGATTCAACTTCCACTGCTCCCAGTCCGTTTGCCA
Organism: Bacillota bacterium; assembly: GCA_023511485.1. Lineage (NCBI taxonomy): Bacteria > Bacillati > Bacillota > Bacillota bacterium. The sequence continues at coordinate 27,097 of JAIMBH010000001.1, forward strand.
TTAAAGGATTGTCAACTCGCGACCTGGCGGCATCTGTTGCTGATAAATACGCCATCCCGCAAAACTTGTTTTTTGCGCTTATTAAACAAGAATCAGGCTGGAATTACAAAGCGTGCTCTAGGGTAGGAGCGCTAGGTTTAACCCAGGTAATGCCGTTTAACATTACTGCCATGGGTTATGATGTCGAGACGTTTAAGGACTCACCCGTACTCCAACTCGAGCTTGGCGCAAGAATCCTTAGTGAGAATTTCTCAACCTTTGGGCGTTGGGATTATGCGCTTGCGGCATATAATGCCGGCCCAAATGCAGTCATAAAGTATGGTGGAATCCCGCCGTATGAAGAAACCACAAATTATGTGCGCTCGATTCTTGCAATGGCTGAGCAGTATGAAAGCGAATCAAAACAATGATCAATCCGCACAGACTTAGCTACTATAAGATAAATCATCGCAGCACTTTTAGCCTGCTAGCTTACCCCTACTTTACCCTCTTATACCTTTGAAAAGCCCGAGTTTACATTATTCAGCTATAAAGACCAGTAGCGAAAAAGCCCTTAAGATAAGATTGAAGATAAATCTGAGAGAATTTGGCTACAAAATAACTGGCTGATGCGGCTTTAAAGCCAGCAGTTTACGTGCGTTTAGCTAAACCGTATAAGGGTACAAACGCCTCATAGTAAAAAGGAGCATAACAATGAGGTGGATTTTGCCAACCGCAATAATCCTAATAATAGTGGGGCTAGTCGGACTTTTTATAGTCAACTACTATATGTTTACACCAGCCCAGCCAGGCACTATCCGGGTACCTGTACGCGGACCTGGCACACCATTTCCTTCGGGAAGCTTTAGAAGCAACGGCGAGCAGATATTTTTTACTGGCACCAGCTCTAGAGATACTATAACAACCACAGGCGGGCCATTTTGGTTTCAGATGCATGGCGGGGGCTGCGCCACCTGCCACGGCCCGGATGGTCGCGGTGGTAGGGTTGTAATGATGGGTACTTTTGAGGCACCTAACATTACATACAAAGTTCTTACCGGCAAAGCCCCTGGCCTGGAAGAAGGACATAAACCTTTTACAGATAACCTCATTAAGCGTGCTATCACGCGGGGTATCGATTCGGAGGGAAACAGGTTAAGCTTGAATATGCCCCGCTGGCATATGTCTGATCAAGACCTAAACGACGTAATCAACTATCTAAAAACATTGGAGCCTTAAGAGGAGGAGTCAGTTATGCCATGCCCATTTTGACCCGGTGGAGGATTTGGCTTTGGAGGAGGCCTGGGATTTATAATCAGCCTAATTTTTACTTTAATATTGTTAGCTGGGCTCGGATTTTTGATCTGGTGGATAGTAAGGCAAGCAAGTGCAGGAAGGTATGGTGCTCCTGGCGGGCCACCGCCTACAAGCCGTGCCCTTGAAATCTTAAACGAAAGATATGTTAAAGGCGAGATTAGTAAAGAAGAATACGAGGAGAAAAAACGTGAATTAACAGCAGGTTAATTAAGAAGGAACGGCCCCCTGAAGCTTGCGAGTTTTCGCAAGAACTTGTAAGTTGGACCGGTTTGGAGCGTTGTTTTGCTGTTTAGCTTTTTCAGGGATATCAGGCGCGTCCTTATCCTCTCCAACGCTAGGCTTAAGAACTCCGACTTAAACCTAGCAAGATTTAGCTGACATACTCCATAAGTTTGCCCTGCTTGCGAAGTACATTAATTAACGCCCTTATGACCTTAGGGTCAAATTTCATACCCTGGTCTTTTTTCATCCGACTTATAGCCTGGTACGATGTTAGCTTTTCTTCAAAGGCATCCCCTCTTGTAAGCTTGTCGAAACAGCTTGCAGCGTTAATGATGCGTGCACCAATTGGAATATCCTCAGGCGATTTTGCGCGATCGATTGGAAAGTGATGCTTTCGAACCATATCTGCCGCGTCTTTTAGGAAATCTACCTGCTCCATAACCTCAGCACCCATTATGGCATGGGGAGCTTCCCCGCTTTGGGAGCTCGTCTGTTCAAGCAGCTGATCAAGGGAGTCCTCATCAACGCCAAGCAGCCCGATATCGTGAAGCAGTGCAGCATAACCGATTAGCTCTAATTCGCGACCGTGTATCCCTATCTCTTTAGCAATATCCACTGAGTAATTAGCAACCCTTCGCCCATGGCCATGGCGGCTTGGATTTTGAGCTTCAATTGCATTAGCCAGTGCCTCGATAGTCTTTCGGTAAACATTTCTGATGTCCAGAAAAGACTTAAAAGATAGCCTCGCTACCGATAGCGGAAGAAAAAATACTATAAGACTCCAGTAACCCATTCCCCTATACATAAGGGCAAGCAGCATGCCGATAGATGAAAGCGAGAGATATATTGGACCTAGAAACCGGATAGCGGATACAAAACCTGGGATATAAGGAGTCCCCCTTCTAAAAGCAATAGTTAGCTGATCTAAACCAAGATCGATTAAAATATAAACTCCGCACGCTATTAAAAGGGACAAAAGTCCGTAGAACGGTTCAATCTTTCCAGGCCTTCCGCCAACGTAGTAAAAAACATACGTTGAAGCGAAAGTCGCATTAATCTTAAGCGATAGCGGAAAGGCATTTCGGGCTAAAGCAATTTTAAATTGCTTTATGATAGCTGAAGCAATTATGCCTATTAGAATAATGACCAGAGTATCAGAAATTGGAAAGAGAATAATGCTTGCGATGATAACTGCCGTGTCAATGTGAAGCTTTCCGCCTTGGGGCAACTGGATATCGAGAAGCCTACTGCCCGCTAAAGCAGCAGCAAAAAGAAGCACGGGAAGGATATGCCCTGCCGAAAACCTCGGCAAGAAATAAACAAGTATTGCAAGCCCCGAGAGCATAGATAACGCCTGCAATAATATGAGTTTATACGGAATCTTCAATCGCAATTTTTAACTGCAACTCCTCTATCTCATAGTCCTTGTCTTCAAGCGATATACCTGAGGCTTTTATAAAAGCCTCGACAACCCTTGGGTCAAACTGGCTACCGCTACAGGCAACAAGCTCTGCAGCTGCTTCTTTAGCGCTTAAAGCCGGTCGGTAAGAGCGAGTCGATGTCATAGCGTCGTAGCTATCGGCAACGGTCATTATCCGAGCAAGAAGCGGTATCCTGTCTCCCGATAACCCTTCAGCATAGCCAGTACCGTTTAGCCGTTCGTGGTGATAGTAAACTGCAGGGACCGCTGATTTTAAGAAATCGATATCTCCTATTATCTCAGCCCCTATTCCAGGATGTGCCTGGATACGCTTAAACTCATCATTGGTAAGCCTCCCTGGCTTGTTCAGTATCCTGCGGGCAATACCAACTTTACCTATATCATGGAGAAGTGCGGCATAGCGAAGTGTTTCAATCTTATCGTCCGGGAGCTTCAGCTCTCTAGCCATCATCTCGGCATACCTGGCAACTCTTTCGGAATGACCTCGCGTATAAGGATCTTTTGCCTCAAGCGCCTGGACGAGCGCACTTACTGTATCGACATAAGCGCTTTTTAGGTTCATATAAACCTGAAAAGTCTGGCGGGCGATGAGAAGCGGAATGATAAGAAGAATTATGCTTGCCGGTCCGGATGTCACATATATTTGAGCAAGAATAAGGCCGAGGATACCGAGCGCATAGTAATTTGGGATCAGCCACTGGAAATTGTACCGCCAGGTATTGATAACCGACTCGTTATAGAGTAACGCCACCGCCAGAGCGATCAGGGCGGTATTTATGATGAAAAAAACGGTTGATGAGACAACTACCGGAAGGATAATAAACGGAAAATCAGATGCTGCAATGCTGCCGGTAGAGCCACCGAAAAGCATATAGGCATACCCCGCCGCAAAAGCGGATATGATGTAGTTGCAAGCGCTAAAGACCATCTTATACCAGGGTATCTTGTTTCTTATATCACTTATATTAACAACAGTAATTAAGCTTGCTATCGTGGCGACCCACGGCCCAAACATAAGAATTGTTGCAAATATTATCGAGAAGCTAACTGAGATAGAGGCCTTTTTAGGCAGCCCAATCGTAAACGAGTCGGCGATAAATATAAGCAGCGCAAAAAAAGCGACCTCAGTCCAGGGTACTTCTGGTTTCATGATCAGACTCACAACCAGAATCACTATCGCCGCTACATAAAGGCTATAAAAAAGTGCTCTTGCTCTTGTCGGGACATCTTTCACGACTTCAGGTGCTTTTGTATTATCTTTATTACTTGCTAGATAATTGCGGTTGCAAACTCACCGCATTTTCTAAATCTTAGATTTAGAAAATGCGGACCGACACCAAAAATCAAATTATCCTAACCGACCACCGGCGCCGCCGGCGAGTATTAGGCTTGCGAGGGCGGCAAGAGTCATTAAAATACGAGCCTTCACTTAAAGACCTCCTCTTTGGGTTTTCTCTCTACCTCCGCTAATTATTAGAGAGATCACTACCGCTCCGCTAGTTTAAGTTAAAATTGTTGAGTCAGTTTAAGTCCAAAATATTTGATGTCGGTCCAATACTCAGCTTATGCGGTTATCAAAATACCTAATCGCCTGTTTACAGCATCTAGAACCGCTTTTACTATTGTCTCGCGCTGGTCACCCTTTACAAAGGCACAACCTATGACCGTCTCCTCTTCGCTTATGCTTAGTATAGCAATTGATACGATAACTGCCATATCCCTGCCTAAACTAATAGCGGTGATATCCTCAAGTGAGAGGCAATAGGAATCTGGAATTAACTGTTCCACGGCTTTGATGGTAGCAAGAGCTACCAATCTTAGACGCCCTACCCTTGACGCAGGTCCTAATTCAACTCCCTCATACTTATTGCTGCCATACTCAAGAGTTACTGTAACCTGCGCCTTCTGGCCAAAAATCTCGTGTTTAACCGATGTAAGCTTTGGCCTTGAACTTGCTATCCTCGCATCCTGGGTATTTATCAAGGCAATACTTATCTTGCGGTGATTGACCGGAAGGCCGTACTTTGCCATTAAAACCGATTCGATATCGCGTGCTAATTGTTTCGGGCCCCTTGAAGAATCGGCTAGGATATGAATTTCTTCGATATTTTGTTCGGAATCTACGACTATTCGAGCTGCCTCAACTGCATCGATCTGACACAACGAGTTCTCAATCTCATCGAGCGAAAACTTCTCGACCATAGGACTCATGGTATATCCTTTGCAACTAAGTTCTTACTTGCTAAAAAAGTAAAAGCCCTACATACACTGCAACAACTGTTTTATCCGGCGGTCACATGGTTTATCAAGTGAGACATCTCACCATTCGAAATTCGTTAGGCCTTCCCGTGTATGGGTTCGATCAATCCATAGTTATGATCTTTTCTCTTGTATACGACATTAATTTCTTCAGTCTCCGCGTTGGTAAAAACAAAGAAGTCGTGTCCCAGCAGCTCCATCTGCATGGTGGCTTCTTCTGGGACCATCGGTTTGACCGCAACTTGTTTTACTTTGACGATTCTAGGCCCTCTTTCCTCCGCTTCGCCTTCCTCAATTTTTGCTTTTGCAATCTCGCCTAAACCTGGAGCGCTCTTCGACGACTTATACGTCTTGTTCTTATACCGTTTTACTTGCCTTTCAAGCTTGTCCACAACCATATCTATAGACGCATACATATCACCGGAAGATTCTTTTGCTCTGAGGATAGGCCCCTTTGGGAAAACAGTTACCTCAACGGTCTTAGAATTTACAATGCTGGGGTTTTTCTCATCGGTGAATTCGATCTCTATTTTCTGTATCTGGTCAAAGTATTTAGTTATCCTTCCTATTTTATCTTCTGCGTATGCGCGAAGCGCATCTGTGACATTTATGTGCCTGCCTTTAATGATGATTTCCATATTGCCACCCCCATCGGCGATCTTTGATTATCTCTATACCGATTATCTCTATATAAACCATCGGCTATATTTGAGGAGTAAATGACATAAACGGCTCGGTAATTAGATTTTTCCCGTTTATACTAATAGTTTACCTTAAAACGGAATCAATAGAAATTCAAAGCGATATGAGAGCCCTCCGTAGAAAGGCCTGGCTAAAACTTGCTTGGTTTATCCTCCCAGGTTAACCTGGTTTATTGGCAAGGCTACCTATTATTATAAACCAAGCAATAAAAAATAACACCGCTAAATGGAAAACCCCATGCATAAAAACACATGGGGTGTTGTTGGTCTTGGTTCTTATTTGCCCCTAAACCATTTTCTGCACATTTGCAGCCTGAGGACCGCGTTCACCCTGTACGATTTCAAACATCACTTTTTGCCCTTCGCTAAGGGTTCTAAAGCCGTCCTCAGCGATTGCAGAAAAGTGCACGAATACGTCATCTCCACTTTCTTGCTCGATGAATCCGTAGCCTTTTTCCGCGCTAAACCATTTGACCGTTCCCTGAAGCACGTGCACCTCCTAAAACATGCAACCAACAACTGAAGCCAAGCACTCCATGTGGTTTGTCAAATAACCAACATGATAGTGCCTCTAGTTTATACATATCATTAGACCGATTTATTGACCAGGTAAATATTGTCATATTGTTAAGTTATTCCATAACTAGCCAGGCCGTCTTGAACCAGTTTTAACATGTAAAACACCTCGTAAATGGCATAAGAGATAATTTACCGCTGTGAAAAATTATTTGGTAATAATTTTTTGCCCAAAGTTAATACATTTGTATTGTAAGACAACATTCGAAGGATGATAATGATTGTCAATAAAATAGTTAATCGTATCGGCAGGCATCTATTACTTACCCGCCATACAATTAATAAGGAAATGGCGCTTATGCTAAAGAGCATCCTTGATTTACTGTTTCCTCCAAGATGTAGAATTTGCAAAAAGGTAGCTTCTGATCCCATATGCGAAAGTTGCGCCGGAAGCTTTATGAGAATTGCTGGCAATCTTTGCACTAAATGCGGAAAGCCCTGTCTAAGAGAAGTAAGCATGTGCCGGGATTGTTCTGGTAAAACGCTCTACTTTACCTGCGCCCGTTCGGGTGGAAGTTATGCTGGAGCACTAAAAGATGCGATTCGCCATCTTAAGTACAAAAACGGCAAGAAGCTTGCCCCACACCTGGCCCGGTTTGCCTCTAAAGCAGCAGCCGAGTTCATCGATGATATCAGTGCAATCGCTTTTGTACCGCTGACTGCACAAAAAGAGGCAAAGCGTGGTTATAACCAATCGCACCTGATAGCGCAAGAGCTTGCAGCTATTTATAATAAACCGCTATACAGAGGGTTAATAAAAATTAAAAATACCCCTGATCAAAATAAACTTGGTCTTATTGAGAGGTCAAAAAATGTCAAGGGGGCTTTCGAGCTCAATTTACCTATAAAAGGTAAAATACTTCTGGTCGATGACGTATATACCACAGGAAGCACTGTAAACGAATGCGCACAGCAGCTTATAAAAGGCGGTGCGGAAGAGGTGTTCGTGTTAACTGTAGCAAGGACACCACTCGGTGGGACATAGCTTGACTACCCTGTTGTTATATTGCGAAATTGCAGGTACAATTTATTTCGAGGCTTCTGTTTAGGTCTGTGGTTGCCCCGGTATTTTCGGTTTTACCGGATGTGCCGGGTAGTCCAAGCTAGACGCAGGCGAAAGGATCCACGTAAGGCACGCGCCTCAGAATCTTTAAATGCGCAGGCTGAGCATGGTGCGTCTTAGGGGTAAGACCTGCCGTTCCAGTAGAACGAGAGGGGTTGCAGTGGCTTAAAAAGAGCTGCGAAGCCTCCAGCAGGCGAGTGTGGGGTCAAAGACCAGGTCAGCTAAACAGGAGCCCTCTTTATTGTGGATTTAGAAAGTGGATTGCCTCTAAGTTTACCGTTTATATAACCGCTCTCAACACATACTGCCACACTGGGATAGTCAGCATACTCAAAGATGTGGTTACAACTATTACTGTGGCTAAGAAATCAATGTCTAACCTGTAGCGCAAACCAATAACGAGTGAGAGCAAAAATGAGGGCATTGATGCTTCAAGGACAATAACACCTAGGTCCGTGCCGGCCATACCTACCATAACTCCACTGAACAACGCGACTAGCGGTGTTAAGAATAGCTTGATTAAAATCACCACTGCGATTGCAAGTTTATAATCCTTTGCCCTGGCAGGCTCAAGAGAAAGCCCAATGGTGAGCATGACTAATGGCACCGTGGCGTCAGCTAAAAACCCAATTGTATCGGCTAGGAATTTCGGCAATCCGATACCTTTTAAAGCTAGCGCAGGAATAAGTGCGGCAAACAAGCCAAGAAGCGGTGGGAACGTAAACATCTCTTTTAAAATATTTACCTTGCCCTCGCTCTCCCCATATCTCTGCGCAACGATAAGGCCAATTGTAAACGTGAAAACAACCGTGCCCGCGAGGTCATAGAAGACTGCTTTAACAAGATTTTGCAAGCCAAAGAGCTGTAGAGTCAAAGGATAGCCAAGGTAGCCGGTATTTCCGATTGCTGCAACAAGTATCAGGGCCCCTAAGGTTGGACGCCTTAGCCTCAAAAAGCGCCCGACAACAAAAGCTATTGCCATACTTACTGAGCCAATAGCAATAGCCAGGATGGGTATATTAATAAGCGATAGTGAAATCTTAGCCTCAAAGATAGCGCGAAAGATGAGTGCTGGCATCGTGAGGTAAATGATAATGTTATTAAGGGCGGCAGTATGCTCTTTTTTAAGAAGGCCAACCTTCTTGCTTAAAAAACCTACCGATATAAGTATTAAGACTGATAGAATAATATTGATCAGCTCGCCTATTTGGTTCCCCACCTATCGACGAGAAAATAGCTTTGCGATTGCATCCTTAAAGGGCGGCTTCAGCACTCCCCTATCGGTAACAATACCCGTCACCAGATGATTCGGCGTAACATCAAAAGCTGGGCTCGCTACTTTTATACCGTCCGGCGCGATTTTTACACCAGCAAACTGCGTTACCTCTTCTATTGCCCTCTCCTCTATTGGAATCTTGCTCCCATCGCTTAACGATATGTCAATAGTCGATAGTGGTGCGACTGTATAAAACGGAATATTGTGGGCTTTGGCTAAAACGGCTATAGTATAGGTGCCGATCTTGTTGGCAAAGTCCCCATTTGCCGTTATCCTGTCGGCCCCTACAAAGACTTTGTCTATCTCACCACGGCTCATTAAATGGCCGATCATGTTGTCGGTGATAAGCGTTACCGGAATTTTATCCTTCATGAGCTCCCATGTGGTAAGGCGTGCCCCCTGAAGTAGCGGCCGCGTCTCGCCAATATATACATGCACTTTCTTTCCTTGCCCGTGCGCTGAGCGCACCACTGCAAGTGCGGTACCGTAGCCTACGGTTGCAAGCGCACCTGCATTTCAATGGTGAAGAATATTGTCTCCGCTTTTTACAAGCTTGGCACCGTACTCACCCATTCTCTTGCTCATGGCAAGTTCTTCCTCTGCAATAGCCTCAGCCTCTTCTTTCAAAACCCTTTTCAATCTGCTAACTGAAAGATGCTCGTTTGCATAGGCTTTCTTCTTCATGCGCTCCAAAGCCCAGAAAAGATTTACAGCAGTGGGCCTGGTTGCACCTAAAACTTGAGCAGCTTTCTCAAGCTCTTTTAAAAACTCCGAAGTGCTTTTTGCGCTGGATTGCTGTGCTGCAAGCACCATACCATAAGCAGCGGCAACACCAATCGCCGGAGCACCCCGCACGCTTAAGACCTTTATTGCTTTGGCAACCCGATGGTAATCATCCGTCTCTATATATTCTTCCTTAAGAGGCAGCTTGGTCTGGTCTATTAAGACCACCTTGCCCCTATTCCACCAAATTGTCCGCATCGCAATTCCTTTCAACCTGCGCCTTGTATATGCATTAGATTGATTATCAGATAAAGTGGTGCATATTTTCAAGTTAAAAGGGCGGATACAAGATCCGCCCTTTCGATAATCGATAATTGATAACCAAGAATCAACCGAATCGAAAATAGTCAGAGCCAACAAAGACCCTTTCTTTCTAACTTTTCCCTCATTAATCCAATCGATTTTTCTACGTCCCCATCTCCCATGAATGCAGATACTTATCCTGCTCCTCGGTAAGCTTATCGATGCGTATCCCCATCGAATCGAGCTTCAGTCTTGCAATATTGGCATCAATCTCAGGCGGCACGGCATAAACTTTTTTCTCCAACTTCTCGGCATTGTTTAGCATATACTCGGCTGAGAGTGCCTGGTTTGCAAAGCTCATGTCCATAACGCTTGCCGGGTGACCCTCAGCAGCTGCAAGATTAACCAGGCGGCCGTCCGCCAGTAGATGTATTTTCCTTCCACCATCTAATGTATATTCCTCGACAAAATCACGAACTGGCTTATGAGATACCGCCATATCCTCTAAGGCAGGAATATTTATCTCGACATTAAAGTGGCCACTGTTAGCTATAATTGCCCCGTCCTTCATAACTTCAAAATGCCTTTTATCAATGACGTGCAGGTCGCCAGTTACCGTTACCCAAACATCAGCAATCATTGCAGCCTCAATCGATGGCAACACCCGAAATCCATCCATTACTGCTTCAAGAGCTCTTAGCGGATTTACTTCCGTTATCACCACATTGGCTCCCATCCCTTTTGCGCGCATGGCAACCCCTTTACCACACCATCCATACCCTGAGACAACAAACGTCTTTCCGGCAAGCAGGATGTTAGTTGCCCGCAGTATCCCATCGATCGTGCTTTGGCCTGTACCATAACGGTTATCAAAGAAATGTTTTGTTTGCGCATCGTTTACAGCAACAATCGGGTATTTTAAGACTCCCTGCTCAGCCATACTTTTAAGCCTTATAACACCTGTCGTCGTCTCTTCAGTTCCTCCAATAACATCGTTAAGCTTTTCGGTTCTCTCTGTATGAAGAACCGAGACTAAATCAGCTCCATCATCCATAGTGATTTTAGGCCCATGGTCTATGGCTGCCTTGATATGGTCGTAGTAGGTCTTCTCGTCTTCTCCCTTAATTGCGAAAACTGGGATTTCATAGTCCTTTACCAAAGATGCTGCAACGTCATCCTGTGTGCTTAAAGGGTTGGAAGCACAAAGAACCACATCCGCACCGCCAGCTTTAAGGGTCCTCATAAGGTTAGCTGTCTCAGATGTGACATGAAGGCAAGCGGACATTCTTACCCCCTCCAGGGGCTTTTCCTTCTCAAAACGCGCTCTTATAAGACCTAAAACCGGCATGTCTTTATCGGCCCATTCGATTCTTCTTTTCCCATGCTCTGCCAGGTTAAGATCTTTTACATCGTAATCCATAAATTCTCTCCTTTTGATATCTATTAAGCTTCTTGCAAGACGTCTTTTATTAATCTTATCAATTTTTTAGAGGCTTTATGTGCCTCTTCCAGCACTTCACTGTGACTTAACTTTTGCTTCGCGCCGTGAGTATTGGTTATAACAGCAAGGCCAAGCACCTTAATTCCCAGATACCTGGCAACAATAACCTCCGGAACTACCGACATGCCCACCGCATCGCCAATGTTAGATAAGAACCTGGCTTCAGCCGGGGTCTCATAAGTAGGCCCAAGCATGGCAACATACACACCCTCTTTTAGGCCTACCCCTTCTTTTCTGGACGCATCCTCGGCAAGCTTTAAAAGCCCTTTATCATATGCCTCCGACATATCGACAAAGCGGGGGCCTGCAGAGTCATCGTTTGGTCCAACGAGAGGATTTACGCCCATCATGTTTACATGATCCGTTATAGCCATAATATCTCCCGCGCGAAGGTCTGCCCTCAGGCCGCCAGCCGCACATGTAACAACAAGCGTCCTTGCCCCCAAACCATGCAGGACTCGAACCGGAAGCGATACCCCAGCCGATGTATAACCTTCATAATAATGAAACCGCCCCTGCGCTATGGCAACCCTTTTCCCGGCAAGCGCCCCAATCACTAAATTTCCGGCATGGCCCTGTGTTGTTGATTTTGGGAAATGCGGTATTTCATTATACGCAAACACATCGGGGTGTTCAACTTCGTCGGCAAGCTCCCCAAGTCCGGAGCCAAGAATAATCCCGATATCAACCTTGCCTACCGTGCGATCTGTTAAAAACCTGATAATATCTTTTGTGTTTTGCCTGATTTGCTCGGTTAAATCCATGATTTTCTCCTAGACCAAGATGTCAAGATGAGTCTATTTTATCATTTATGCCTTAAAGTTGCCTTTCTGCTTGTCGATAAAACCAAATAACGGCCGGCAGGCTTAAGCAGGCGACTGGCAAGACCTATTTCAAGCAAAGAACGCGAAGGAAAGGGTGTTTTTTAGTTGATATTTAAAATGCGCTTGACAATGCTTAGCGCAATAGTATTAATCATTACCACAATAACATTGATCTTGTTCAGCCCCTTTGCTGTACCGGCAACCCAAGCATCGGCTCCTGATACCGTAGTATTGAGCACAGATGAGCAGAATATGCTAAGCCTTCTAAATGAACAAAGGAGGATAAACGGTCTGTCTGCTCTTAAAATCGACCCTAAACTTGAAGCGATGGCCCGTCGCTACTGCCAGGAAATGATAACCAACAGGTTCTTCAGCCATACATCGCCTGTCTCAGGAGGGCTACTGAACAGGATCATGGACTCAGAGATACCCAACGGCTGGCTGCTTGCAGGCGAGAACCTTGCGGGAGCGCCTACGGTTGAAGCGGCATTTGAAGGGCTTATGCAGAGCCCATCACATAAAGACAACATGCTCGAGCCCAAATACACACACGCAGGAATTGCAGTTATCGATGGCGGCCCATACGGAAAGATGTTTGTACAGGAATTTATAGAATATCCGGAGGATATGTTGAGTAAGGCAGCAAACGATTCGCAATCCAATCTTGCTGCTTTTTTAAGCGCCAACCTGTTCTATCCCGAATCATCTATTTTAGATTTTAGTAAATCTACAGGTAATACCGCGGATAATACGTAACTAAACGTGACCTAATCCTGAGGCATAGAACCGCGGATGTAAGTAAAATCCTTGTAGGCAGAGTAAGCCAGCTTCCCGTTGGTATCGGTTGCGATAATGCGCCATGAGAAACTGCCCTGTCCAAGCGCAAGCATTTTCTGCAAATCGCTGCTATCCGGCTTATACTGGCTTTGCCTGGCATCTAGTAATTTTTCGATGACAGTACGTGAACCTGACTTTACGTACAGAGTATAAGCTGTGGCATCCGTCACCTCGCTCCAGACAAATTTAAAAGCAGGAGCCTCAAAATCGACCTGCCCTTCAGGTTCTTGAAGGGCAACATCTGAAAGCGACGCGACGAAAATTTCGGCAGTTGCCGACGCAAACCTGCCGTTGCTATCCACCACTTTTACTGAATACATGCCATCGTCCACAAAGCTGCCATTGACCTTGCCGTCCCAGGAAAACTCATTTACCGATATCGGCTTTGCAACTGCAACTTTATCTGAATCTTTATAGATACCAACCTCAAAGCCAGCGGTAGTTGCACCTGATATCTTTATATGGATAATATCGTTTTCCTTGCTAGTATTGATGCAATCATCAGGTTGTAGATCTATGCTTTCTACCTCAAATGAAGGAACCGGTGGCTTATAAGTAGCGCTAGTTGCTGTGGCTGCTGCGGTTGTTGTATTTGCAGCAGTACGTACCGCTACAGCTTTACTTCTTCGCTTTTTTGATGTTTGCTTAGAAGAGCTAGCTTGCGGAGTTACGCTTGAACTGCCTTTGCTGGTTGAGTCGTTAAGCGGCCGGTTTTCGGTTTTCCCTTTTGAGCTATCCTTTGCAACCTTGTAGCCAAGTACCGCTGTCCTATCTTTGTTTTTCCGTCCGAGTCGATTGGCCTCGTCCATTCTTCTTGCTGAGAACTGCCGAAGTAGCTCTTCTCTTTTTTTGTTGTCGAAGGTTAATGCAAGGTGTAGACCTTCAAGCGTCCTTTTTACACTATACAGGGGATTTCCTGGCAAGATATCATCTGATGCGTAGATATAGCCGCCCAGAATCATAAGCATTACGGCAGCCACAACTGCCGCTCCCACATAGATCCTAACGAGCCGTCCCAGGTCAGGATTGGAGGTTCGAGAGGCCATTGGTTTAAACAACTCACGTTCTATCGCATCGGGTCCACCTTCAATTGCAGCCAAAAATTTCTCACGACTGATTTTAGTATAAAGCTTGGAGGGTCTAAGTTCTGGGTAACCTGGATAGGCCTGTTTGAGCCTGGCCGCAACAGGCAAAAGATCTCTTAGCTCTTTACGCAAGTTTGGATAAAGCCTTAAACACTCCTCAATTGTAGCCCCGGAATTCATCAGCTTCATGCAATAATCAAATGCATTTTCCAATTTTTTATTATGCGAACCTGACTTACTCATATGCTCATCCCCGCACTAACGACATTTAGCTGCCGGTTTTTACCTTACCTGCTTTACCCTGAACCTTAAACCCCGGCCCCTGGCTCCCGATGCGGCAGACTTTTTCTCATGACGAGCCGCAAAAGGCTCAACCCGCTCGCCTGAATCGTCTCTCTTCTCAAGCAATTTCTTTAAAGCCACCAACGAGCTTATCTGGAGCGTCTTTATGGAAGCCTCGGACTTGCCCAGCACTTCGGTAACTTCGTTATTGGAAAGACCCATGGCAAACTTTAATATAAGCACCTGCTTCTGCTCATCGGGCAATTTATTTACGGCTTTTTTTATCTCGGCAATATCGATTGTCGCTATATCTTGCGGTTTGAGGTCATGCTTATTGCCAATAAAAAGCTCATCTATTTCCTCATCAAGAAATATTTCTTGGCTTGATCGGGATTTTAAATAACTAAGGATTGTGTCACTTGCGATTCTCAACAACCATGGATAAAATGTCTTGCCGTCTCCTGTAAAATCCGGAATAGCCATTAACATCTTAAGAAACGTTTCAGTTGTAAGATTTTCGGCTGCTGGCCTGTTGTCAACCTGATAATAGATAAAGCGGAAAATATGCGGGAGGTAGTTATCATAGAGAGCTAAAAGAGCATCCTCGTTTAGCTGCCTGGCGTTCATTACTAATACATCGAGGTTCTTAAGTGTACCCATAAGTTCTAAGTCCCTTGCTGCTACTTGATATTTATCAATGGCTTAAATTAAAACTGAGTTTAATTTTTACGTTAGTTTATCAACTGCTACTAAGTATACCGAGAGAATCTCATGGCCCAGCTTTTTCTACAAGCATTGTACAACAAAAGCGGCCCTATAAAAAGTAAATCAGGCCAGAGAATCTACATGTACCAATTTTCTTAGGATCAGTTAATTATAAATATGCTATGGGCAGCATTACCAGCGCACAATAGTAAACACAGCAGTAAAGCTCCGCACAAAGTGCGGAGCTTTGTCACTTAAATAAATCACCAGTAGTCTATCTGCGCTTCCTAACGGCAACTCTCCTTACCCTGGCTTTACTTTTGACAACCTTCTTTACGGTTCGCGCACTGACTTTTGTTGTTTTCTTACTCCTGGTTACCTTGGCCTTTGTTTTCTTGGGCGGCTGGAAGCTCGACGTTACGTCATAGGCTCCCGATGCGGTAATCTTTGTTACATAGGCTTTTGTCTTAAGGCGAACACACACAGAAACTATATTTCTTGCTACAGCTTCGTTCGTCGTCCTTGCTTGCAGGCGCCCGTTTGACAACCTGCTGAATTGGTAGCCATAACGTGCAAGACCTCGTTGCTTGGAATACGCAGTTCTCTTATTAGTCGCTATCGTTATCAGAAAAACATCTGGCTGGACCGGTCGACTTAACTGGATGATTTGTGGCAGATTTATGCCATCAATCCAGGTGCTGTTCAATCCTAATCTAGATCGGAAATCAGACCCCTTCATGGTGACAGTCGATCCGTCTGCCTTTGAGATAACTAGTTGGGTAACCCTTGGAGATACTCCTCTTCCAGTTATTGTAAGTCCAGTAATGCCCGGGATACCTAACCGCGATTCCAGGTCACTTTTACTTTTCTGCACAGACCAGCGAAATATTGTATTACCTGGCTGATCACAATAAGCCCTGCCTGTTGCAGGATTTATATCGCTTACTCCTCTTATATATCCTAGTGCACTTGACCAAACGTTTTCCGAGTTCTCGGTATGGCCTCCACAACTTGAGTGATAATAGGCAGCTATTACCTTGCCACCGTAGATGAGAACCTGCCCGGTAGTCTGAGACACCGCACTGGCCCAATTTGCTCCATATGGGCCATTTACCTTATCAACCCCAACATAAACCTGACTCGAAACAGAATCGTACAGGTCGTATGTAGCTGATGGACGCATGCATGCGATTGCATAGCTTCTAGCAGCAACAGCCTGGGCTTTTAAAGCTTCGATGTTCCAACTCGAAGGCATCTCCCCTAAGCCATTTAAATAGTCAGGATCAAATCCAACATGGTTTACCAGGTAGAGATAGCCTGAATTTGGATATATCCAAATACTTCCTTTATACGCGTGATATCTAACGCCAGCGCTATTATATACAATTAGATTTTCGCCAGCTCCCGTTACGATAACAGGACCTAATAGCCCATCAGCAACAATGCTGCCATCTGGCCTGCGAAGCTGAGCTAAACCATCTCCTCTTGCGGCAACCATCCACCTACCGGTAACACCGGTTGCGCCCTCTATGGGAACTCCATTATTCTGGAAGCTAAATGCCGCACCACCTTCACCCTCGATGTATGTTTGAGGCAGGTTGGCACCGCCAAAAAGCAGCACTCTAATTTCCGTCGGAACTGGATATCCCGTTAGTTGAGTATTCTGGTAGTAAGCGGCAAGTATCTGCTGATAATTCTGGCCACTTAAAGCCCTTCCCTGTGCACCCCACTGGCACATACCAAGACCGTGACCCCAGCCGGCACCACTTATAGTGTAAACCACATCTTCAGCTAAGCCGGTTGATGGGAAAACGATCACCGAACCGATCAAGCTTATTATTGTTGCCATTGCGACCAAAATATAATATCTTCGCCTCACAGAAATACCTACCCCCATACTACCTTTTAATAATGGAATCATCCCTTGCTAGCGGCTCACTTGTATCTAAATGTCCAGTTATCGTATCAACTGGTTTTCCATCAATAAGTATTTGAACTTTTTGAATGCCCGGGAGCTCGGTTAGCGTATTAACTACTGAATAGACAGCCATAATCTCCCCGGTGCTTCCGCCAGGATTTCCATCAATAAATGACCTCGAAAAATCTACAGATGCGACGCCGCCATTTATGGTAACTGCGTTAATCTTGGTATCTGGTGGTACCGTCGGATATAACCCTTTATCTTTTGGCCCTTTGACTAGTTCCTCCATGATAGACTTGGCCACGTCCTGGGTTTTTGCTATTTGGCGGGTCTCAGCTACTAACTTCTCTGCCTGGCTATCACTAAAATAAAGAGTTACTTGCTCTGTTTTCGCCTCTGGCATTGTCTTTGCGCTATCTGCTTTTACTCCTTCTTTGTTCAGGGAAGCCTCTTCTTTATTAGCTGCTGGCTTCCCTTCATTGTTTGATGCCGAGGAGGATTTAATGCTCGCTTCCTGGCAACCAGCTAATGTTATAACAATTAGGGCAACCAAGGCTGCGATTAAAAGTGCTGTGATGGTTCTCTTCATCTTATTTCCTTTCACTCAGTCCCTTACTTTTGCTGAAAGACGGACAGGTAAAGAATCTTTACAGCCTGCCGGTATTTCTAAGCACCTGCCTCAAAAACACAAGTGCACCGTTAATTATTCCTGCGGCCTCTTTTGCACGAAATTCATCACTGGCAAGAAGAGCCGCCTCACCTGCGTTACTCATATATGCAGACTCGGTAAGTGCTTTTGCAGCACCTGTGATTGAAGTTGTAGACTCGGTGCTATCTACCGAACGTCTCAGTACCCAGTAGTTTGCTGCAGCGATACCGTCATCTTTGCCAGGAACACCTGACCATCCGAAAGCTTTTGTCAGCTCTTGCTGAAGCGACATCGCCAACAAATAGCCGATGTAATTTTCATGCGTCCTGTTATCATATGTGCGGTAATAGACCTGGGTGCCCACGGCATCCGGCGAGGTTGACCCGTTATGGTGAATACTGATAAATACATCGGCTTTAACAGCCGCCGATAAGTCCACCCGCGCCTGCAAATCTGATTCGTATTCGTAAGGATTAACTATCGAGTTATCACCAGTGCGGGTTAAGACCACGTTAAATGTTTTGGTAAACCCACGTGCCTTGAGCCGCTCGTTTATCTGACCAAAGAAGTCGCGAACTTTAAGAGCGACGTCCAGATTGACATCTTTCTCTTTAAGACCACTCTTTGCTACCGCACCCGAGGCCGCCCCTCCATGACCGGCATCGATAACAATAGTAACCCGCCCGTCATCGCCTGCGGTCATAGTGTTTTCAAGAATCGCTCTAAGCTCGGCATCGGACACGGGAAGATTATTTGGGTCAAACCTGTAGGATGGATTTATGACTATTGCGCCTACTTTTGTAACGTAAGCCTTAGCCCTTAATTTCTTACAAGCGGCAACTATGACACTGGCAATACCGCCGTTTACTTTAGCTTGCAGCCTGTAGTTACTCGCCCTGCTAAAGCCCACACCTGTTCTTTGGGTGAGCTTTCTCTGCAGCAAACTTATCTTTTTCTTGCTGCTTGGTATGGTTACAAGGTAGTAAAAGCTCTGGCTGTAAACAACACTTTTTGATGATTTGCTGGTTTTTATGGTCTTTTTTGTTTTTTTGACCTTTTTGGCGGATTTTTTCTTTACAGTGCGCTTAGCAGCCCTATTAACTTTAACTGTTTTATAACGTATGCGTGTTTTTGCAAAAGCTGCCGAATAGACAGGAGATAACGGGGCGAGGCTTATAGATATCGCTATAAATATTGCCAGCAGTCCCTTTTTTGCCACTTGGGAAACCTCCTGGTGCAAGAATCCTATGAAAAGCGCCTTAAACTTGCTATACTGCTAAGCTAATTACTCAATATTTATCGGCAAATTATGGTAAAGTCTTTAGAAAGCGGTATTTGCAATCCCTTGCTTATTAAATAGTTGTGTTTTTCCTAACCACTTAAATGCCCTGTTTACAACTGCTTGGTAACATTGTTGCCATTATAACTATTACTAAATCTTAGCAAAGCAAGGTTTTTATAATGGCTGGTTATTCTGCAAATGATTAAGGTATTTAGTTATGCCGTTGAATATACCCTGGGCTTCCTGTTGTCTGAAAGGCTCAGTTGCCAGCAGGGCTGCCTCACCTGGATTGCTCATAAATGCAGCCTCTGAGAGCGCAGCAGTCATCACCGTCTCTCTTAAAACCGCAAAATTTGCTGTATTGGTGCCACGATTCTTGCTTGGGTCGTCAGACCACAGGGACTTCATAAGCTCGGATTGAATTGCGCTTGCGAGCATCGCTCCTGTTGGTGAACCTGGATAGCTATAGACCTCAGTACCGTCTGCAGCTGGCAAGGTGCTTGCATTATGATGTATGCTCACATATATATTAGCATGTGCTCGATTAGCGATTGCAGCACGCTCGTACAGGTCGGCTTTCTGCTCGAACGGATGCACCACAGAATCATCAGTTGTACGTGTCATAATTACTTCGTGGCCGGCCGATTTAAGAAGGTCTCGCAATCTTAAGGCAACGTCGAGATTAACATCCTTTTCTCTTAGCACTATATTGCCATTGGCATCTTTTGTAACCGCACCTGAGTCGGCTCCACCATGACCTGGGTCTATGCAAATAATTAACTTCTGGTTATTGGTAGCAGTTGAGGTAGTATTGAGAGAAATCGTCTGCACTGTTACTTTCACTACGGGCGGTGTATAGTTAGCCGGAGCAGCTACTACCTTTGGTGCTGGCGGCGGTGGCGTTACATCATTTACATAGGCTCTGTATCCAAGCTGCCTTGCAGCTGTGATTACCCTTGGCACCAAGCCACCGGACACTTTAACCTGTATTTGATAATTCGGCGTTCTGTAAAAACCAAGCCTTGTTTTCTGCTGAATTCGTCTCTGAACTGAAGTCACATTTCGCTTGCTGGTCGGGATGGTTACAAGGTAGGTTCTGTTTTGCGCAAATGAGAGGTTTGATACCGAAGTTACTTTGGCCTTGCTACTTTTCTTCTTTATGGTTTTCTTCCTGCTTTGCTTTGAGCTTTTCTTTGAACTTTTCTTTTTTACGCTAACTTTCTTCTTGCTAGCTTTTTTCTTTACCGTCTTTGCATAGGCAATGCTGCTTGAGTTTAAGCTCAAAATCGGCACTGCCGAGGTTAGACTCAAGCTCAAGCAGAGGACAATAATTACTGCAATCAGCCGTTTCTTCATCATTTACATAACCCCCAGGTACGAAATAGAACGCAAAAATCCGTGTGTTTATCCAATCTATCGGAAGTTTCTGGAAGGCACTTGAGGCATGAATATTTCTTAAGTACTTACCTGAAAGTAAAAGGTTAGTAAACTAATTAGTGAAAGCAGGGTCATAAGCCAAATATAATATGATGAGAACTGTTAGAGCGGATTTAGGCACCGCAAATCTTTTACTACAAGACAAATTAGCAATTAAGGATTAGAATATTTGCGTATCAAACAATACTTTATTTTGCAGATCACGTGCTAGCCTGTGACATAAATCTAATCAAGGAATGGTAAATGAAAGTTTTACATGTAAACAACGTAGCCAACGTCCCAGAGGGGCTTGTAAGAGGCCTAAACAGCATTGGAGTTGAAGCCCATCTTTTTCAACCATTTACAGGAATCAATAAGACAGGCAGATTTGCCAAACTAAGTGTGCTGGCGCACAGAATTAGAGATACGAGGCTGGTTGCAAAGCAAGTCCTAAAAGAGAACTATGACATTGTCCACATTCATTACGCCTATTTTGGGATATTAGGAATACTGGGCGGATATCAGTATTGGCTTCATTGCCATGGTACTGATATCCGCCGCAATTTAAATAACCCGGCATACGGCAAAATAACATCGCTAAGCCTTATGCGAGCCAAGCGCGTGCTCTATTCAACACCAGACTTAAAAAAATACGCCGACAAAATAAGACCTGATGCAGTTTTTCTTCCAAATCCGATACAAACGGATAAGTTTAAGCCGAGAAGCCTAAAGGGAACCGACGGTAAAATTCTTCTTATCAGCCGCATAGATAAAGTCAAAGGGATAGATACGGCATTTAAAGCCTTCGAAATACTTAAAAAACAAAACCCAACCGTGCAAATTGATGTATTCTCGTGGGGTCCAGACCTCGCCAGATTTAAGAATAAACAATTTGTCAACTTTATCCCAACGGTCAAACATGAAGAGCTGGGAGAGTTAATATCAAACTACCAGATAATAGTAGGCCAGTTTGATTTGGGTATCATGGGAATGTCTGAGATGGAGGCAATGGCCTGCGCAAGACCAGTTGTCAGCTATTTTAAGTACCAGGATTGGTATGCTGAGGCCCCTCCTCTTATCTCAACAAAAAACGAAGTTGAGATCGCGGCACAAATTGAAGGGCTTCTGGCAAAACCAAAACTCTGCGAAGAGATCGGACAAGCCGGGCGGGGCTGGGTTATTAAATATCATGACTATATAGCTGTCGCAAAAAAACTGGCTGAACTGTACAAGAGATGATATCTCTGACTCTAAATTCTATCTTTAATACTGCTCGAGGTATACTAGCTCTGTATTTTGCATATGTGCCATTCTATCTGCCTGATTTCGTGCCGACATTGCCATACCTGCCGGTACTCTTTAAGTTGCTTGTGCCAAAGCTGCTATCCAGCCTGTCGTTGTTCATATAGATAAAGTCCCTTCCTACTATAACCACCACATCAGCGGACCCGGACGGTCTCGCATCTGTAGATACATGTCCAAAGCCAAGTGCAGATTGAACTCGTCTTCCCAGTTCTTCTTTCTCAGCGGCAACAACAATCTGGGTCTCATAGTAGTTGAAATTGTTAGCATTTCCAAGCTCGATAACTTTGAACTGAAGCGATGTTAGCTTGTCACCCATAGCTTTTGCCATACCAGGTTTGCCGCTACCGTTTTGAACCTCTATCTTAATATTTTTGTTTTGTTTTTCTTCTTCGGTCAGTGTAAGCGGCATGTCGTTTTTAATGCGTTCAAATATCCAATCGGTTTGGCGTTTATCGAGAATGACATAGCTTATTCCGCCGATTGTCTCCGTTCCTCCGGGCAGTGTTAACATGTGGATATTCTGGCGGCCTATGGTTCTTACCTGCTGACCATAGTTTATCATCTGCGTAATTCCAAGACCTTTGTCTGTTCGTACATTACGGGATGCTATCTCTGCTAGTTGAGGTATTCTTATGACATTGCTCAAGCGCAAGAGTTTATCCATAACTGCCCTTATGAACTTCTGCTGCCGACCCATCCTGCCAAAATCGTCATCACAGTGGCGTATTCTTACGTATTTTAAGGCTTCTTCCCCATCCATATGCTGATATCCAGGCCGGATGTTTATTCCGTGCCGCAGGTCTACCAGTTTTTTCTCGACATCGATATCGATACCACCCAGCGCATCGACAATTTCTTTAAATCCCTCAAAGTCAACAACAGCATAATGGTTAATTTTCAAACCGGAAAGCTTCTCCACAGTCTTTATAACAAGCCTTGGGCCGCCAAACTGATAAGCAGCGTTTATTTTTTGCTTTCCGTGCCCCGGAATATCAACTCTTGCATCTCTGGGTATCGAGAGAAGATAGCCGACTTTTTTCTTAGGATTAATTCTAAAGACCATCAGGGTATCAGAGCGTCCGATGTCGCCCTCTTCTCCCCTGCTATCACTTCCAAGGAGAACAAATGTAACAGGCTTATCCTCAACTGGTGGAGTCAACTCGAAGTCATCATCGTTTCCCGCGTACGCCTGGTCCTCATTGTGGATTCTCGCCTCAAGGTATTTGGCATAAACAAAGCCAACCCCTGCCAGGATGATAAATATTAAAATTGACCATAGAATAAAGACCCGCAAATAGCCTCTTTTGCGCCGTCTTTCAGGTTTCTTTGGCCTTACTGGATTTTGCTTGACTACATGCTTACCTACGTACAAAAAATCCTCCAAACGGTAACCCAAACAAGGTTATCATAAAAATTAAGCAATCCTCAAGTTCCGCAGCTAAGCAAGATAAACAATTACTACGATACTCTTCCCAACGGATATCTCTCAACAATATGGATGCCCGCTTTTGATATGTTAAGATAGAGAAAGCTAATTTTCTACAGCAAAATATCACCCGTGGGGAAGAAATATGCTCAATAAGTTTCGCTCGGTAATCGAATCAGGACTCCTTTCGTTCTTGCTGTTCTGGTCGTTTGTACAATTTTACAATTTATTCTTGGTGCGAGAAGCACCGCTAACCGTTATTCTTATTATTATCGCTCATTATATAACCTCAGTATTTTGTGGTTACTGGGCTGGATGGCGTTCTAAAAATGACGGCTGGCTATATGGAATTATAGGGTACGTCCTGTTCAGAACCCTGGCCCTAAAGTTTAACGTACATGCCGTATTGCCGTTTCCTCTCCATATAAGATTACTTGGTTTTATACCCGTCCTCACACTCCTTATGTTTGGGGGAGTCATCGGGGAGCAGCGGGCACGCTATGCATCGATAAACCAACGCAACCAGGTCATCTACCCAGTAATAAAAAGAATACTGGATTTTGTCTTAAGCACTTTTGCCTTGCTCGTGCTGGGTCCTTTAATGCTGGTTATCGCAATCGGAATCAAACTTGCGTCACCCGGACCGATTTTTTTTCACCAGAGAAGAATTGGACAGCATGGCCGTCTAATTAACATAATTAAATTCCGCACGATGAATGAGGGTGCAGACAAGATAAACCACCTGCAACTTCTTAAAGCTCAGAACGATAATGCCTGCCAGATAAAAGACGACCCGAGAGTTTTTCCATTTGGGAAGCTTTTGCGAACAACCAGCTTGGATGAACTACCGCAGCTTATAAACGTTGCAACCGGTGAAATGAGCTTGATCGGCCCGAGACCACTTGTTCCTGAGGAGCTAGAAGTATCCGACGGAGCCACCTTAAAGAGATTGGAAGTAAAACCGGGCCTGACTGGGCTTGCGCAAATAAGCGGTCGAGGAAATCTAACACCTGAAGAGAGGCTGCGGATGGATATAGACTACGTTGAAAAGCAATCGTTCTTTCTTGACTTAAAGATAATGTTAATTACAGCCTGGCGAGTGCTGACCCGCCACGGCGCATATTGATGTCAATGCAATAAATTAAGCACTGCCGTGCTGCAGCCTGATGCCCTCGCTTAAAAATCCCACTTATAGCGTTAACATGGCTCGTTTAGGGAAAATATAAGAGCAAAAACCAAGGGGCAAAGGATTGGGATTTGCAGTTGTCAGTTGGGTTAAAATATTTGCAAAGCGCACGATAGTACTACTTGCATTGATTTGGGCCTTATGGATATATTACCTATTTTTCAAGTCGTTATCTTACCCAAGACTTCCTACCGCCATTTTTCTTGGTTTTTCTTTGGTGTTTTTTCTTGCCATTTATGGTTTATTCTGGTATCTGGTAAGGGGCCGCCACGGCTATCCAACCATGGACTTAGGTGACTTCCCGTTGCTTCTCTTTGCTGCATTTACTGCCATAATTGCCGATTCTTTTGTGGTTGCCGCAACAGTTGGCGATTTTCATAGCTACCTTAGCAACAACCTCCAAGAAGTCACCTTTCTTCTCACCCTTATTGCCGCCGTATTTTACCTGGGAGAACTTGTAACCAAGCGACTGAGGACTGATAATTCAGTTGTCGAGAGGATATTCATATCTGTTGTAGCCGGTCTTGGAGTCATGGCCATATTGATCCTGGTGGCAGGCGTAATTGGCTTTTTGCATCCACTGCCGATCCGCATTGTTGTACTCCTGCTGGCCACCTTAGGCGCTATTCAGCTTACCCGCCTTAGGAAACAAAGAAGTGTAGATCGTGAAGACCTTGATTTCTTGCCAAATCCTATCTCTCTTAGTCTGACCGTTATCCTTGCCTTCGGGTTTGTCGTAAGCTGGGCGCCACTATGGAACTATGATTCACTCCTTTACCATATTGGCATTCCTAAGCTCTATTTACAGACACATGGGATCTACTATATCCGCGACTTTCTCCCTGCTAACTATCCGCTAAACGGTGAGATGCTGTTTATGCTCTCACTAGCCTTAAAAGACGATATTTTAACGCAGCTACTGAGCTATTTCATTTCACTCTGGCTTATCCTTGGAGTTTTTCTCATTACCAAGCGTCTCTATTCTGACCGGGCGGCAGCTATAAGCATAGTACTCATGCTTACCCTTTCGGCATTTGTTCATAAAATTCCAGTTAGCGACAACGATGCTTTACTTTCTCTCTTTATATTGGCGTGTCTTTTTGCCTTTGCGGTCTGGCGGGAGAAAAAGCAGAACGGATGGCTTTATCTATCTGCACTAATGCTTGGATTTGCCGCAGGCACGAAGTATTCAGGCTTTCTTGTTCTGGTTACTTTTGGCCTGCCAGCACTCATAATAATTGCTACTGTAAAAGGAAAAGAGACAAGCGATAAAGCCCAAGTCGGCAAGGTTTTAGCTATCTATTTAGCTCTAACGTTAGTCGGTTTTGGACCTTGGCTTTTCAAAAACTACTTATTCACCGGAAACCCAACTTGCTCTATGTTGATGGGCATATTTGAAGATCGGGATTGCATAGCGTCCTTGACCAACCTCTTCCAAAATACGGTTAAAAATCCTAATTTACTATCCAATGGCAATGGGCCTCTTGGCTACTCCTTTATCCCCAGGTTTTTATTAATTGGAGAACCATCTGACCTGTCTATGGGTCCCGCATTACTATCCTTTTTGCCGCTTGCTTTAAGAAAAGATATCCTGGCGAAACCAATGAGTATAATCTTGGTAGTTGTGGCAGCTGGCTTCTTGATTCCCTGGTTGGTTCTTCCAGTTCAGGTCACACAATTTGCACTTCCTGGTTTAGTGCTTATCATGCCGCTTATCTCGGCAGGTATAGACAGTCTCACGTCGAACAACCGTATCATTAAAGTAGCCATCGTATTATTGCTCCTGGCCGGGGTATTTACCAACATTTTCTTGCTTACCGTAAGCCAGATCAAAGCTTTTTCTGCTGGCATGGCTTATAGTAGCCATCAGCAATTTATGCGCAACAATGCATTATATCAAGCATATAATTATATCAACAAGCACATTCCCTCCGATGAGAAAATCGCAATGGTAATTGGCGATGGCATCTACTATCTTAACAAGCGGCCTTTACTGATCTTAAACCCCCTAAACAACAGCAAGTTGAAACAAGCCGGTTTTGGTAGTCCCGAAAGGCTTATGTGGCTTCTGAGGCGTGAGGGCATTGATTATGTCCTGATAAGTAGTGAGGTTAAAAGATATGTATATAACCAGAAGGAAAATGCGTCCTATAGTATCTACCGCCCACTGGTTGAAGACCTTGACCTGCTTATTTTAAGTGAGCAACTCGACATGGTATATAAATACCAAGATATCTACTTATATAAAATAGCTGAAATACCAGCCACCCGGACACCGACTAAAAGCCAGAATAACAACTAGCCGACAATTATTTTGGTTACTGACCTAACAATTAGAGACAATGCAATGAAAAGAAACGCGGATAAAGCTTTATGGGCAGATATATCTCGAAAGATTGCCGCAAACACAGAATCCTTAAGGTATAAACGCACCTTATTTAATAGAGTCATTGCCAGCATACAAGTGAGGCTCCCTTCACTTGCCGGCAGCTGAATTGGCTTCTTAAAAATCCACGTTATAATCTTACTGTTATACCAAGCACTCTTAAGCAGTTCAATACTCCGCCGCCCGGGAAGGCTTGGAATAGCATTTTTATAGTAAACGTGCACGGCGCTTAATTTTGCGGGTGCAAGACTACTATTAACGGTGGCAGATATCCGGGTGTGAGCTTGCTCAGACTTAAGGCCGTCGATTGTTATCTGTAGACCCAGCAGGACCCAAAAGAATACGGCAGCCTGCGGGTGCTGAAAACTATTGCTAGTCAATCCATTTATCGAAAAACCTGCCACAGCAGCAAGAATAGCAGAGTTAACCCAAGAGAGAAGATTGTCTTTGGCTTTTTCTCTTGCCATATAAAGCCCATATTTGACAGAAATAAGAATAATTGCAGCAAATGAGAGCATTCCAAAAACGCCGGTCTCGGCCCATATGGTTAAAAAGGAGTTGTGTGCCCCGTAGGCGACCCATCCGACACTTGCTCCGGGATGTGTAAATACATATGCAGTAAAAGCCGCATAAAAATTGCCGATTCCTGTACCGACCCAGGGGTGCTCACATATAACGCCAATCGCAATATTCCATAGCTTCATCCTGAACCCGGCTGAACCACCGGTAATATCAATAATGCTTATAAGGCGGCTAGCTACCCTTGGCTCTATAATCAATGCTATAACAAATACTGCAACCCATAACCAGAGCAGCCGGACTTGCATGAGAGCCGACATCAGCACAACACCCACACCAGTTGCAAGCCAGCTTCCACGTGTATACGTTTGAACCAGGATGGATAGCAGAAATATAGCTATGGCAAGCATAGCAAGCTTTTGTATAAACCTGCGCTGGCTAAAAGCCAGCGCAAAGGTTATAGGTATTAGAATAACCAGGTATTCTGCATAAAAGTTAGAGTTTCCAAATGTCGAAGCGATCCGCGGGATAACATCTCCAGTTGCAATAAAGTAAAATTCTTTCTCCGCCTGCGGCAAGTTCATAAAACGGTAGATTTCATAAACACCGTAAATAGCGGAGGCCACACCACTAGCGATCATAAGATAAAGTATCTTTGTTAACTTTTCTCTAGAATCAATTGTACGCCCAACGATAAATGCAAGCGCAAAATACCCCGAGTAGCGAACAATGGCCGATACCGCCTCAGTTATCGATGGGGCAACAATAGACGAAACAGCAGCAAATAATATAAAGACAAGAAAGGTCCAGGTAAAAGGAATTGGCTGGATACCCACTCTCTTTCCAAAATAATTTATGGCATAGGAGGCAATAACCAATCCAACACACATTGAAACCGTATCTACAGGTATCGAACCTAGATTAAACCTGAAATTTACAAGCGGAACAGCAAGCACAAGTAATGACAGGGCAAATTCTATCCTCGCTAATGCCATCACAGCAACGAGAGCGCCCATTAGCGTTAACATAAAATGAGGTAAAGGTAAGAATAACCCAACTGTACCAAACAGTACGCCCAGTAAAGCAATGGCAGCAAAGGAAGGTATAAAGTCTTTTTTCAAAATAGCAAGTTCAGACAAGGCGACCCTTTCCGAATTTTAGCTCCCGGTGCATTAAGCAACATTACTTGCCAAATAAATTATTGCCTAAGATTGGTCGTCTTTAACCGCTATTCTAATTATAGTCGCCTCACCTATAAACCATTTGGTAGTAATAATAAATCTATCTCCAGCTCTGAGAATTTCGTTGCCCGTAGATATCATATCGCTCCCAGATCGACCTTTTGTTGTAATGGTTACATAAACGTCTTTATCAACAGGCGAATCAGATACTATTCTTCTACTCCCATCAAAATCTACCACCTGGGCGGGTTTGATATCGATGCTCTTTATCTTCCCAATCGATGCCTGTGCCGCCTGTTTCTTTACCAAGTCGCCTATTCTTATAGATTTGGCGACGTCGGGGCGTATATCTTTGAGTAGTATCGTATATTCAATCGTCTTATTCTCAGGAACGCTCTTTGCTTTACCCTTATTGGTTAATGTAGTGGCTGCTAAAGCAATAAGGATAAACACGCTAAGAACGATCATCAAATCAACTAAATTTATACGCCCGAAAAGCCTTCCCCTCTCATCTACCAATACCATGGAAAACAACCATCCCTAATTATTCGTTCAGCGTTTAACAGATGAGGGTCCGGTGAGTGAGAGCCATTGGCGCCAATACGCCAAACGCATCTTATCTTGCCACTACCAAAACCTTGTCCAACAGCAAGCCGATATCTCGCTTCTCACCCTGCCCATAAATTTGCTTTTTCCTTACCTCGATTTGATCCGGGTCGGTCAACTTAAACATCTTGCCTTCTGCAATAAGATGTTTATCGATCGAACCCATCCTCCCAGAGAAGAGCGTGTAAACAGGTGTCTTTAATGCAACCGCTTCGCGGTTCATAGTGCCACCGGCACTTATCACCAGGTCTGAGTAGTAGATCAAACTTTGTGCATCAATAGCCCTCTCAGGGATAATAACGTTTTTATATCCCAACATAGAAATTTCTTCACGCTGCTTCGGCGTTCTAGGAAGCAAAACTACCTGCACGTCATCGCGCGTACCTAGCTTGCGCAAGACGTCTATAAAAACCGGATTATGAAACCTGTGATAAAGCGCAACGTCAGGCGGTGTGCGCATAACAGCAATCACCTTGTTTATTTCCAATCCAAGTTCTTTGATAACCGATTCATCCGGCTTAAAATCTGCAAGGTAGTATTCCTCTTTAAGGCCCGGGTATTTGTCAATCTTTTTGTCGGTTGCACCATACGCATATAGAAGCTCGGAAGGGATAAGGTCAGGTATTAACGCTTTTGTCGATACCCTTAGATTGATGTGATGCATCGCTTTGGCAAACTCGTAGTCAAACATGGTAACGTGGGGAATTCGGAGGAAAAAGGAAGCCAGAGCGCAATCGTTTGACCCGTGGCTTATCGCAAGATTAAATCTCTTTCGAGCGGCATAAGCGATGAGTTTGCTTGTGCGGCTAAGAAGCCCGTAGATTTTCCGGTACACCTCTCTGCCCTGGTGTTTTCCAATTAAGGTATGTTCTATACCAAAGCGTTCCAGAAGCTGGGTTGTCTGGGCAAATTCACGCGCAGTCACGAATACCTCGTGTCCCTGTTCTCTAAGAGCCTTAATAAAGGGGCGGAAAATAAGCACGTGCGGCGTATTGGTCATATCTATCCAAACCCGCAATTTCTTGTCATAAGCTCCTGCTTCCTTCAAATTTTGCACCTCTTACTTAAACAAAAACCGAAAATTTAAGGATGAGACCGCATGTCACCGATTCACCGATTTTAACCCTGGACTCTATTATATTGATGTTAAGCGCTTTGCGATATATAAAGAAGCTTTTCCGTCCCCATAGAGCTTGGGAGGCTCACCTGTGGGGTTAAAGTCAGCAATATATTTGAGTATTAGATTCTCATTAGTGCCAGCAAGAATGTTCCATCCATTCTCTACCGTCTCGACCCACTCGGTTGTATTGCGAAGCGTAATACAGGGAACAGCGAAGAAAAAGGCCTCCTTCTGAACCCCCCCTGAGTCGGTAAGAATTTTTGCAGCATTTTTCTCGAGCTTTAAGAAATCGATATATCCTACAGGCTCTACTAGCCTGACCTTGGTTCCCTTAACTATATCGCTTAGGCCATGATCCTCCATGGTTTTTCTGGTTCTCGGGTGAACTGGAAACACAATCAATTTTTGTGATTTTACAAACGCCTCAAGAAGCACTTTTAGGTTGGCAGGCTCATCAGTATTAGAAGCACGATGTATCGTCGCAAGAAGATAACTTTTTGGTTTAAGTTTAAGCTTATCCAAGATAAGGGACTTTTCTTCTGCGATTGCTGCAAAATGAAGGGCGGCATCATACATAACATCGCCGACAAGCTCAACACCTTCTACTATCCCTTCATTCTCAAGATTTTCAACCGCAGTTTTTGTTGGGCAGAACAAAATGTCAGAAAGCCGGTCTGTAACAATCCTGTTTATCTCTTCTGGCATCCCGCGATCAAAAGACCTTAAGCCAGCTTCTACATGTGCAACCGGGATATGAAGCTTTGCCGCAGCAAGTGCACCGGCAAGCGTTGAGTTAGTGTCTCCATAGACGAGCACCATATCCGGCTTCTCATCAATGAGCACCGCTTCTATACGCCCTATCATCTCTGCCGTTTGCTTGCCCTGCCTGCCTGAGCCAACCCCAAGATTATAATCCGGCTTTGGCAAACCCATCTCAGCAAAAAAAATTTCGGACATATTGTAGTCGTAGTGCTGTCCGGTATGGATGAGCACTTCCCGGCATAATTTGCGGATCTCTGTTGAGACAGGAAGGCTTTTTATAAATTGCGGCCTTGCCCCAACAATTGTTGCAATCTTGATCACTTAATCATTTTCCTAACTCTAATCTAACATTAATAATAGCTGTGGATATTAACCTCGCTTCAAGACCCTTTAAAAATCTACCGCCCGCTTGATTATATCAGCTATTATTTCCATATCCGACTCTTCCAATTCAGGATACAGCGGTATTGCAATAGTTTGTTTTGATGCGGCCTCACTTACCGGCAAGTCACCTTCAGTATAACCCAAATCCTTGTAAACCTCTTGCAGATGTAGCGGAACCGGATAATAAACACCATGGCCGATGCCGTTTTCCTTGAGCGCTGTTTCTATCCTCTCTCTATTTGGTACCTTGATGATGTAGAGATGATAGACATGCTTGACGTGCTCAGGTGAGCTTGGAGTTATGATTTTAGTGTCCGCAAACAGCTTATCATAATACTTAGCTTTTTGCCTGCGAGCATTATTCCAGCGATCAATGTGTTTTAGCTTTACTAAAAGTATTGCAGCTTGAAGCTCATCAAGGCGGCTGTTGTAGCCCATCAGACTATGGTGGTATTTTTTATTGCTGCCATGTTGCCTAAGCAATCTAACTTTATCTGCCAGCTCTTTATCGTTGGTTACAACCGCTCCTCCATCACCAGCAGCTCCTAAATTCTTGCTCGGGAAGAAACTGAAGCAGGCGACCGAGCCAAGCGAGCCAACTTTTCTGCCACGGTACTCAGCCCCAATTGCCTGGCAGGCATCCTCAATAACTTTGATGCCATGCCGCTGAGCAATATCATCTATTGTATCCATTTCCGCCGGTTGGCCAAATATATGCACCGGCATTATCGCTTTAGTTCGCGCAGTTATTTTTGCTTCGATCTGCTCTACATCCAAATTATAAGTTTGCGGGTCGATATCTATAAACACCGGCTTTGCACCAAGTCTTGAGATGGACTCCGCCGTTGCGAAAAAAGTAAACGGACTTGTGATTACCTCATCGCCCGGGCCAATACCGCTCGCTTCCAGCGAAAGAACCAGCGCATCGGTACCATTTGCGACACCAACCGCATACTTGGCGCCGCAATAATCAGCAATTGCTGCTTCAAACTCCTTAACCTTTGGGCCAAGTATATAACGTCCGCTTCTTAGAACATCTAAAACAGCGGATTCTACTTCGTCTTTTATCGAGCTATATTGCGCCTGTAGGTCTAATAGTGGAATTGACATCTATCCTCCCCGGATTATGTCTTAAGTGCCAATCTTCCAACGTGCTAAATTCAAGTAAAGTTACTCAAGCTATCAGCTACCAGCTGCTAAATAATATTTCTTATCCGCAGCACTGGGCAACTGCAGCACTAGAGCACAAACACCGGTACTTTGGTACATCAAGGCTTCGGCACTAATCTTACAGTTTCTCTTCCTCAGGGACATCCCTCACAACCCTTGCTGGAACACCCATAACCAATTTCCCAGGAGGAACGTCTTTTGTCACTATAGAGCCCGCCGCAATAAAGGCCTCCTCACCTACCACAACGCCAGGCAGAAGAATAGCATTTCCGCCAACGCGAGCTCCTCGTTTTATGTGAGGGCCTTTTATATGCTTAAACCGCTCTTTAGTTCGTCCCATAAAGTTATCATTTGTCGTTGTCACGCAAGGGGCTATAAAAACATGGTCTTCAAGAGTTGTATAAGCGGTTATATATGCGTTTGATTGTACTTTAGTATAGCTGCCAATCGTGACCCCGTTTTCAATACAGACGCCCCTGCCGATAAGCGAAAACTCGCCTATCCTGCAATTCTCCCTAATTGAAGCAAGATCAGCTATCATCACATTTTCTCCAATCGATGAGCCGGCATATAATACCGCCCCTGTCCCTATAATACAGTTCGCGCCCACCTTAAGCGCCGGCTGCGGCTCACTGTAGGATAAGGTGCTGGTTTTAGCGGGATTAGGCTGCTTGCCCACAACGGCACCATCGCCCATAACTACGTTCTCGCCGATCTTGGTGCCCTCATGAATTACGCAGTTGTGGCCTATCCTGACACCCTCCCCCAGCTCAACATCGGCAAGAATAATGCAGTTTTCGCCAATTTCAACTCCTTGGGGAACCTTAGCGGTCTTATGTATAAATATGCTCAAGGCCCTAACCCTCCGCTATTTTAACAGGTTTCCCACCACTTTTAAGGGATTCCTGGGCCGCCTCAAGAACTTTTACTACCCGCAAACCATCATAGCCGTCGCTTCTTGGCGGCCGCCTTGTTTTGATAGACTCAATGAAATGCTCGCACTCTGCCCTTAAAGGCTCTCTCATCTTTATGCTGGGGATAGTTATATCGCCAAACCTTAGGGTCAAATCCTGCCCGTAAGGTGTATAGCCAGGGTTGGCACCGACACCTTTATCATAAATGCGAACTTTCTCAGAGCTTTCCATATCATCAAATACCACCATTTTTTTGTTTCCAACGACGGTAAGTTTCCTTATCTTATGAGGGTCAAGCCAGCTAACGTGAATATGGGCCATCACTTTGTCGGTGCAGGATATCGAACAAAACACGACATCTTCTACTCCGTCGGTAATATACGATTCACCACGTGCCGACACCTCAACTGGCTCCTTGCCACTCAGAAGATAGAAAATGATTGAAATGTCATGCGGGGCCAGGCTCCAGAGGGCATTCTCATCCCTTCTTACCTGGCCAAGGTTGAGCCTCTGTGTGTAAAGATACTGGATATCCCCCAGCTCTCCTGAATCAACCAGGCCCTTAATATAAGTAACTGCCGGATGGTACTCAAGTAAGTGACCGACCATCAGTATCCGGTCTGCCTTCTCAGCAGTATTAATTAAATCGCGCGCTGTCTCACTGCTTAGAGTAAGCGGCTTTTCAACCATCACATGCTTGTTTGCAAGTAGCGCTTTTTTTGCAATCTCGTAGTGTGTTATAGCCGAACTAGCAATTACAACAGCATCGATTGAAGTATTGTTCAGGAGGCTGTCGATCTCCTGGGTAACCTCTATTTCTGGGTAGAGTGATTTTACTTTCTTCAGGTTATCAGGATAAAGGTCACAACAAGCCACGAGGTTGCTTTCAGGCATCTGCGCAAAATTTCGAACTAAATTTGGGCCCCAGTAGCCGTACCCTATAACTCCTACGTTAACCAATCTCTTCCCCCGCTATATCCTAACGATATTAGCCCGAATGTAATTCCTAAGCTTGTTTCTTGTATCAACAACAAGCTTTGCGTTATCAACAACCATAGTATAATCGACCGATGTATGGTCTGTTACTATAACAACGCAGTCACTCTCAGAGACAAGCTCACTCGTAAGTGCGACCGATTTATATGTCTTCGTACCGATAATTTCTTCTTCGACATACGGGTCATGATAAATAATCTGGGCGCCAAGATTATCAAGTAGGCTTATAATCTTAATTGCTGGAGATTCACGGGTGTCCCCAATATCCTTCTTATATGCAAGCCCTAGGATAAGTATCTTAGAGCCATTTACGCTCTTCTGATGGGAGTTAAGAGCCTCAGCGACCTTATTGACTACATAATATGGGACACTCTCGTTCATCTTTCCGGCAAGCTCTATGAACTCAGTATGAAAATCATATTGCCGCGCCTTCCAGGACAGATAAAATGGGTCGATCGGTATGCAATGGCCGCCAAGCCCAGGCCCGGGAGTAAAAGGCATGAAACCGAATGGTTTCGATGCGGCAGCATCGATTACCTCCCAAATATTTATTTT
Source organism: Bacillota bacterium (assembly GCA_023511485.1). Lineage (NCBI taxonomy): Bacteria > Bacillati > Bacillota > Bacillota bacterium. The sequence goes on from JAIMBH010000001.1 coordinate 61,969, forward strand.
CATACGATCGCATAAAAGCATGAGTTCATTTACCAACGCTATATTGACGCACCGAAAAATGTTTTCTAAGAGCTTGGTCATCTCAGCAACACGAGTTGAGGATACCGGAACAACAACTTGTACAAACTGCGAGTAAAATAGTTTTGTGAGCTCGGTACAGTCAGCTGTTACGCCGCCAACAACCTTAGGCGTGTTATGAATACCGTAAGTCTTATTTCCTGGGTCGACCCGCTCAGGAGAAAATGCAAGATAAAAATCCTTACCAACAGTCAATCCGCTCTCCTCTAAAATCGGAAGGACCACCTCTTCGGTAGTTCCAGGGTAGGTCGTGCTTTCAAGTACAACAAGTTGGCCTGCTTTTAAACACTTGCTAATTTCAGCAGCTGCCGAGCGCACATACGATATATCTGGCTCACGCATCTCGCTTAGAGGGGTTGGCACGCAAATAACAATAATATCAAGGTCCCTAATAATTGAGAAATCAGTCGTTGCACTGAGTAATCCAGCATCGACCATTTTCTTTATTGCTGACGATTCGATATCAGGAATATAGCTATCCCCGGTATTTATTCTTGAGACCTTCCCTTTATCTATTTCAAGACCAATAACTTTGAATCCAACGCCCGCTATGGCCACTGCCAGCGGCAGACCAACATAGCCCATGCCAATAATCCCAACACGGGCAGTTTTTGAAGTAATTTTATTATCCAATGACATCCTTGAACCTTCTCCTAAAATAACGGGCAGAAATCTAGAAGTATCAAAGCACCAATCACGCTGGAACACTGTCGCATCTAAACCCAATGCCCTATAGCACCAATAGCCGACAGTTTGGTAAGCTATAGCCTATTTCACAGCAAATGTTAACTCTCCCTCGGCCACAATCTCGCCATTAACTGAAGCAACAGCCTTACCCTTACCAACCGGACCTTTCGATTTAGTTATTTCCACTTCGAGCACAAGCTCGTCACCCGGAACCACCTGTTTTCTAAAGCGAAAACCGTCTATGCCGGCAAAAAAAGCGATCTTTCCTTTATTCTGCTCCAGGCTTAAGATAGATACTGCACCTACCTGAGCTAAAGCTTCAACGATTAAAACACCAGGCATCACAGGAAAATTTGGGAAATGGCCTTTAAAAACTGGCTCATCGGCTTTTACATGCCTTATTCCCCTGGCTCTTTTCCCCGGCTCAAATTCGGTTATTTTATCAACCAGTAGAAACGGCTCACGGTGAGGGATTATCCTCTTGATATCTTCTACTTCAAGCACTTTGCCTCCTTAAGAAGCTTTTAGCTTTTAGTGATCAGCTATATATTGCATGCTAATGGCTAGATGCTGATCGCTGAAAGCTAGTAGATAACGACGTCCCCAGGACGTCGTTATCTACTAATAGTAGCGTTTTTCCAATTTTTTATCAAACGCCAGCAGCGCGCTATGCCGCTCTACTTGACGAAATAGCTATACTAGTTTATGCTACTATGGTACCTAAGATGGGGCTCGACCGCATTACGACTTTAAAGCTAGTTTAGAAGATGAAGAAAAAGTATTTCATAATCATAATTATCTTTACTATGCTATCCATATCAGGCGCCGCAGTAGCGCTCTACTGGCCGAAGTTATCACCTCCTAAAAAGGTTAAAGTTTCCCCTAAGAAAAAAGAAACTCCCAATATCACTGTGCCTGAAGTGAAACTGCCTGAGGCCTACTGCCCTCTTGATGATGAGAGTACAACCGCACAAAACAGCATGCGCCGGCCACTTGCAGTCATGATTGAAAACCACCCCGACGCACGGCCGCAGTCCGGCCTGACTAAAGCATGTATTGTCTACGAGACAGTAGCCGAGGGCGGAATAACCAGATTTCTGGCAATATATGTCCATAACGATGTCCGCAATATAGGACCAGTTAGAAGTGCAAGATCGTATTTCGTAGATCTAGCCAAACAATACAATGCGATATACGCTCACTGCGGCGGACCGACAACTATCCACAATATCATAAGAAGGCTTGGGGTTGCCGATCTCGACGAGTTCGCAAACAGCAAAGCCTACTGGCGTGTTAAAACACGCCATGCCCCACATAACCTTTACACATCAACCGATCGGTTAATAGCAGGCGCACAGGCGCGTAAATATGATACAAACCTAAACACTGCCAGGCTAAGCTTTAAAGAAGATGTCACCATCGATCTGCGCCCTGCCGGTGCATCAATCGATATTGATTTCTCAAAAGCCGAATCAAAGGTTCGCTATGTCTACGATCGCCAGACCAATCAATATAATCGACTAATGGCAGGACAACCCCATGTAGATGCCGACACCAACCAGCAAATTGCACCGAAAAATGTTATTGTGCAGTACGTGTCGATCTCCAAGATAGCCAACGACATTAAAGGAAGAATGCAGGTTGATTTAGTCGGCTCTGGAAAAGCAGTTGTTTTTCAAGACGGAGCGGTGATCCAAGCAATATGGCAGCGACCCACTGTAGGCAGCATAACACGCTATTACGACCTAAGCGGATCCGAGATCAAACTTAATCGGGGGCAAACGTGGATTGAGCTAGTCGACCCGTATGACATGAAGGTCAATTATCAGATTGTACCTATGGGTGCTACAGCGGCTCCTACAGGCAATTAAACCTCTACTGCCCTATCCAAGATAATGCTATCAGCATTCAGATTTCAGCTTTTTATTTGTCTATTAGCTGGCAGCTGAATGCTGATAGCTAACGAAATTAGCTACTGCCAACAACCTTGAGTGCGCTTGCGCGTTCCTTCTCGTCTACCCGTTCTATATCCGCACCAAGCGCCTGGAGTTTGTGCTCAAAGTTCTGGTATCCCCTATCTATATGATATATGTCTAAAACCTCGGTTACTCCCTCAGCAGCAAGCCCGGCCACAACGAGCGCTGCTCCGCCTCTTAAATCTGGAGCTCTGACAACAGCTCCCGTCAGTCTAGGAATTCCCCTTATTATGGCATGACGTCCCTCGGTTGTAATGTTACCTCCCATACGGTTTAGCTCGCCGACGAACATAAACCGGTTCTCAAAAATATTTTCGGTTATTATACTGGTGCCGTCCGCCATGGAGAGAATCGCCATAAACTGTGTCTGAAGGTCCGTGGGGAAGCCTGGATAAGGAAGCGTCGCAATGTCAACCGGCTTGATCCGGGAGTTTCCTTTTACCCGTATTTCACCGTTAGCAATATCTACAGTTGCCCCTATATTTCTTAATTTACTTATAACCAGCTCTAAGTGCTCATGGACTGCTCCCTCAACTACAACATCACCCCTGGTGATCGCGCCGGCAACTAGAAGCGTGCCCGCCTCTATTCGATCCGGTATTACACGGTACTCGACTCCGCTTAGAGATCCAACGCCCTCTATGCGTATTGTCGAAGTACCTGCCCCTTCTATCTTTGCGCCCATCTTAACTAAAAAATTCGCCAGATCTACGATTTCGGGTTCCCTTGCAGCATTATCGATAACCGTCGTGCCCTCTGCAAGGGTTGCCGCCATTAACAGGTTCTCAGTTGCACCAACACTTGGATAATCAAGCGCTATCTTGTTACCTACCAGCTTCTCTGATGTAGCTTCGATAAAGCCGTGGCCAACCTCAAACCTGGCACCAAGCATCTCTAAACCCCGAATATGCAAATCGATCTTACGCGAGCCAATATTGCAGCCACCTGGCATTGCAACCCGTGCTTTCCCCAGCCTTGCCAGCAGAGGGCCCAAAACAATAATAGAAGCCCGCATCTGGCTTACAAGCTCATAGGGAGCTTCAGCGTAGAGAGAATTTCCGGGTTTGATCTCGATTGTATCCAGCCCTATATAGCGAACAGCGGCTCCCAGCCGCTCAAGGACCGCCACCATAATCGTTACGTCGGTAATGAGGGGTACATTTGTTAAAACGGAAGTTTCCTCGGTTAGTAATGCTGCGGCCATTAGCTTTAGCGCAGAATTCTTAGCACCGCCCACTGTCACTTTACCGCTTAATCTATTTCCACCTTTGATGACAAATTTGCCGCTCATAAAAACTACTTCCAATCAGCCGAATTCTGTAGCAGTATATAAATTCCCGACTGCGCACAAACAAAACTACCGTGATACTTTACTTTTTGTTTATTGCTTAGAAAGAGAGTAAACCAAAGGACTATTTTACTCTTTAAAACGATACAGGCTTCACTCTTATGCTTAAGTAAACACTCACCAAAGCATAAGAGCCCAGCCTGTTTTTTAATATATTAATATAAAAGAGAATATAGGAGAATAGAGTGCCAGTCAACCGCATGCCTATAGTAGCACCGGTGACCATTGCCCGCAGCATTCTTTTTATTCGCGCTCTACCTTGATCGACCGGCGACTTTAAGCCTGAGAAGTGCTTTTCTCAAGCTAACTTCAACTTCAAGTAGCTCTTCTTCAGTCATGCCGGCCTCGGTAAGCTGCTTCTCGCGCTCCTCTTTTTTTCTTTCGGCTCGAGCTACGTCAATCTGAGAGGCAAGTTCGGCTGCATCGGCCAGTATGGTTACCTTGTCGTCTCTAAACTCAAGGTAACCACCCATAACCGCTATATGTTCTTTTTCATTGTTATTGATAACCCTTAGCTCACCGATTTCAAGCGGCGTGACGATCGGAATATGGTGCGACATGATGCCAAGCTCACCTTCAACACCACGCGCTACTACCATATCCGCTTCACCGCTATATACGATTCGCTCAGGGCTAACCACTTCGCAAAATAGCTTGTGATCAGCCATCTATTTAAACCTCCGAATTAAGCAATACCGGCCATAATCTGCTCGGCTTTTGCTACTGCATCGTCAATGGTTCCAACCATATGGAATGCCTGCTCAGGCAACGAATCATGTTTGCCCTCAACGATTTCTTTAAAACCGCGGATGGTCTCGGCAAGAGGTACATAAGCGCCTTTCTGCCCGGTAAACGCCTCTGCGACGTTAAATGGTTGACTTAAGAACTTCTCTATCTTTCTGGCCCTCTGAACCGTCAGCTTATCTTCCTCTGAGAGCTCATCCATACCGAGGATCGCAATGATATCCTGAAGCTCTTTGTACCTCTGCAGAATCTGCTGAACGCTACGCGCAACGTTATAATGCTCGTGACCGATCGCACCTGGCTCAAGAACCCTTGAAGTTGAGTCGAGCGGGTCAACTGCCGGATAAATACCCTTCTCTACAATCGCTCTTGAAAGAACGGTTGTCGCATCAAGGTGTGTAAACGCTGTCGCTGGTGCCGGATCGGTTAGGTCGTCTGCTGGAACATAAATCGCCTGTACAGATGTGACCGATCCCTTACGAGTCGATGTGATTCTCTCCTGCAGGTCACCCATCTCAGTTCCAAGTGTCGGCTGGTAGCCTACAGCGGACGGCATACGTCCAAGAAGCGCTGACACCTCGGAACCTGCCTGGGTGAAACGGAAGATATTATCAATAAAGAGAAGAACATCTCTTCCCTGATCACGGAAGTACTCAGCAATCGTAAGGCCTGTTAGACCAACACGGAGACGTGCACCTGGTGGCTCATTCATCTGGCCGAAAACAAGCGATGCCTTATCGATAACGCCTGACTCTTTCATCTCAAGCCAGAGGTCGTTACCCTCTCGGGTACGCTCACCTACGCCTGTAAAGACCGAGTATCCGCCGTGTTTGGTAGCAATGTTATGGATCAACTCCATAATCAAAACGGTTTTTCCTACACCAGCACCGCCGAATAGACCGATTTTACCACCCTTAACATATGGCGCTAAAAGATCGACAACCTTAATACCGGTCTCAAAGATTTCGGCAGTTGGCGTAAGTTGCTCAAACGCTGGGGGCTTGCGATGAATCGAATACCTCTCCGACGCCAAAATTGGCCGATCATCATCAATTGCCTCTCCAAGTACGTTTAGGAGCCTGCCAAGGGTTCCCTCCCCCACCGGAACCGTAATCGGTGCTCCGGTATCAACAACCTCCATGCCTCTTACCAGACCATCGGTTGAGGACATGGCCACAGCCCTAACCTTATTTCCCTCTAAATGCTGCTGCACTTCAGCCACAACCTCGATTTTACCGCGCGGCGTATCGGCCGAAATCTTTAGCGCGTTATAAATCGGAGGGATCTCATTGGGCTCAAATTCTGCGTCAAGAACGACGCCGATAATCTGAACTATTCTCCCTACGCCCATTTATTCACCTCTTTTATATGCGAAACTCAAACTCAGTATACATAGCAGCATTGCTTTGCTATCTAAAACAGACGCTCGCAATAGCCACTAATTTGTAATTCAACATTCGGAACTCAAAGTTTTATGCTTCCTGTAGAGCGTTGGCACCGCCTACGATTTCTGCAATCTCCTGCGTGATTTGCGCCTGCCTCGCTCTGTTGTACCACCTGGTAAGGCTTTCAATCATCTCTCCGGCACTATCGGTTGCATTTTTCATGGCGGTTCTTCTTGCCGCATGCTCGCTAGCGGCGGATTCCATGAGCGCCCTTAACACAACCGTATCTATGTATCGAGGAAGAAGATCGTAGAGCACGGTTACCGCATCCGGTTCAAACTCATAACCTGCCTCCTGTACCTTTTTGTCTTCTGTGCCGGTTATCTCCTCCTGCGCGATGGGCAAGAGCTGATGGACCATCGGCTTTTGCTCCATAACTGACTTAAAATGGTTAAATACAAGGTAAGCTTTATCAAGAGTCCCCTCTTGATACATTTCAACTAACCTGTCGGCTACTATCTTCGCCTCAACAAATGTAGGGTTGTCTGAAAATTCTGTGTGTGCAGCTATCATCTCGTAGCCAGAGAACTTTAAATAGCCTACTCCCTTTCGCCCAACAGCGAGAAACTTTACATCTCTTCCTTCGGCCACTTCTTTTCTGTACAGTGCCTCCGATTGCCTTAGAATGTTCATGTTAAACGCACCACACAAACCCCTGTTGGAGGTTATCGGTACAATAACAACGTTCTGAATCGGGTCGTGTACCTTAAGAAGCGGATGGCTATCCGGACCGACATGTTTTGCCACATTGCTTAATACCTCGACCATTTTTACGGCATACGGACGTGCAGATTCAATACGCGCCTGTGCTTTCCTGATTTTTGCAGCCGCAACCATCTCCATGGTTCTGGTTATCTGGCGCGTTTTCTCAACGCTTTTTATCCTGCTTAAGACTGCTCTTGCTTTTGACATTATGCACCACCTAAACTACACGGTCCGGCTGGCAAACATCGGTTTAAACTCCTGGATAATTTCTGAAAGTTTCTGCTCGGTCTCTTCGGAGATGACTTTCTCATCAGCGATAGCCTTTGCAACCTCCGGATATTTTGTGTGAATTACTTCAAGTAGGCCCTTTTCAAATTCCCTGATTTTTGGCACATCAATATCATCAAGAAAACCGCGTGTGCCAGCAAAAATAGCTATGACCTGATCCTCAAACGGCATTGGCACATATTGATCCTGCTTCAACACCTCAACCATGCGCTCGCCTCTTGCCAGCTGAGCCTGAGTTGCTTTATCTAACTCTGAGCCAAACTGGGCAAAAGCCTCGAGCTCACGGTACTGGGCTAGGTCAAGCCTTAGTTTTCCTGCTACCTGCTTCATGGCTTTGGTCTGTGCGTTGCCGCCAACTCGGGATACTGAAATACCTACGTTGATAGCCGGGCGCACACCTGCATAAAACAGGTCTGACTCAAGGAATATCTGGCCATCGGTAATTGAAATAACGTTTGTCGGGATATAAGCCGACACGTCACCTGCCAGAGTCTCGATAACCGGCAGAGCCGTCAGAGAACCTCCACCCAGCTCATCGCTTAACTTACATGCTCTTTCGAGTAACCTTGAGTGAAGGTAGAAAACGTCACCCGGATAAGCCTCGCGACCAGGCGGACGCCTCAAGAGTAGCGACATCTGACGATATGCCTGCGCTTGTTTGCTTAAGTCATCGTAAACAACCAGGGTGTGTTTGCCGTTATACAGGTAATGCTCTGCCATAGCACACCCCGCATAAGGTGCGATATACTGCAGCGGTGCCGGGTCTGATGCCGGAGCTGCTACAACAATTGTATATTTCATCGCATCGTACTTCTCCAGGGTCTCAACAACCTGGGCAACAGTCGATGCCTTGCCGCCGATAGCAACGTAAACACAGATAACACCAGTTTCTTTCTGGTTGATAATCGTGTCGATTGCGATAGCGGTCTTTCCGGTTCTGCGGTCGCCAATGATAAGCTCACGCTGTCCACGACCAATCGGAATCATGGAGTCAATCGCTTTTATACCAGTCTGCAAAGGCTCTTTAACCGGCTGCCTCTGGACGACACCCGGTGCCAACCACTCGATAGGCCTGTAGCCTTCAGGATTGATTGGACCCTTGCCGTCTATTGGCTGTCCAAGCGGATTAACAACACGACCAAGGAGCCCATCGCCAACAGGTACCTCAGCGATCCTGCCGGTACGCTTGACGATATCACCTTCTTGAATCTTCAAGTAATCACCCATGATAACGACACCGACATTATCCTCTTCGAGGTTCAGAGCCAGTCCGTATACACCATGGGGGAACTCCAGCATCTCGTTAGCCATGACGCCGCGTATTCCGTGGACGATAGCAATACCATCACGGGCTTCGAGAACCGTACCAACTTCTTCGACCTCTATTTGAGGTTCATACTTCTCAATTTCTTGCCTCAATATTGAGGCAATTTCTCTTGACTTGATTCTCATCTACCTCTCCTTACCGCGTTAGAGTTAATCGTTCGCGTAAGTGGCCTAAACGTGATTTTACGCTCGCGTCAATAATCTGACCATCTGCATAAATTAGCATTCCACCAACAATGCTTGGATCAACAATAGTCTCTACAGTTACCTCTTTTTGGGTGGCCTCGGAAAGCTTCTCCTGCACCTTAACCTTTAAATCATCAGTTAAAGGCACGGCAGTTACAACTTTAGCGAGTACCCTCTTTCTCTTCTCGTCAATTAACCGCTCAAGCTCATTGCGGATTTCGTTAAACAGGTCTTCCCTGTTGTTGTCAAATAAAATCCAGAAGAAGTTGCGCGTAATCGTTGATACCTCGTGAAGGAACACTTTGTTAAAGACGCTCTTCTTTTGCTCGCTATCGACTTTGACCGACTGGAAAAACCCTTCAAACTCGGGGTCGGTCATAAACTCCCCGACAAAATCAACCTCCTGGACAACTTTATCCAGCATATTCTTGTCGAGAGCTACGTCAAATAGCGCTTTTGCATATTCGTGTACTACCTGTTCGTCTCTCATTAAAAGCGACCCACTTCACTTAAGTACTTATCAATAAGTTCTGCATGTGCGTTTTGGTCAAGTTCCTTCTCGATGACCTTAGAAGCCAAATCTACGCTAATGTTGGCTACCTCAGCCCTTAACTCTTTGATTGCCTGCTCAACATCGCGATTGATTTGCTCTTCGGCTTTAGCAATCATACGTTTAGCTTCTTCTTCGGATTTCTGAATTATCTCGGCCCTCAGGCTCTCACCCAATTGTTTACCTTCGGCGATGAGTTTCTGAGCCTCAGCTCTAGCTTCAGCTAGCCTTTCCTCATACTCCCTAAGTAAACGCTCTGCCTCGAGCCTTGCATGCTCTGCCTGCTCGATAGATTCTCTTATCTTGCGTTCGCGCGCCTCTAGGATCTGTACGAGTGGACCGAATCCGAATTTGCCGAGCAATACGACTAACAGCAAGAATGCAATTGTCGTATAGACTATAAGCGGTTGGTTCAGTTCCATATAAACCACCTATTCTCTACAAAAGATTCAGTCCTTCTACTTGGAGAACAACATGATGCTGATAACGAAGCCGTATAGAGCTATAGCTTCTGTAACACCGATGCCGATGAACATTGTTGTTCTCAAGGTACCGGCGGTCTCAGGCTGGCGAGCCATACCCTCGAGAGTTTTACCGACAAGAATACCCATGCCGATTCCGGGACCGATAGCGCCAAGACCTATAGCAAGTCCAGCTCCAAGATGTGCAAGAGATCCTTCCATACCAAATTTCCTCCTTTCAGATTCCTTAGACTTTAATGTTCTGCATGTATGGATAGATTTACATACACTGCGGTCAATATCGTAAAGATATATGCCTGGATAAACGCGACAAATATCTCAAAGGCATACATCACAACCGCCATTACTAATGGCAATGGAGCAACGATTATGCTTCCAAACATAATTATCAGACCTAAGAATGAACCTATAACAACGTGACCCGCAAATAGGTTTGCGAAAAGTCGGAGAGAGAGTGAAAGCGGTTTGGATAAAAGACTCACAAACTCTATTGGGTATAAAATGACATACATTATCTTTGGAACGCCGCCCGGCGCAAGGTTCTTCCAGTACCTGAAAGGACCCTGTTTTATCATTCCGGTGCCAACGAAAGCGAGAAGGACAATAATGGAAAGCGTTGCGGTAAAACTTATATTTCCAGCCGGAGCATATGATCCGGGAATTAAACCAAGCAGGTTATTAAAGAGAATAAAGAAGAAGATAGTGCCGATAAATGGGAGCCATTTCTTGCCCTCATGCCCGAGGTTCGAATCTACTATGTCGAGCTTGACAAACACAAAAATGGCCTCAATCGCATTTCTTAAGCCCCGCGCAACTAAACCTCTACCCCTTGCCGCATAGGTAACAAGCGCAAACGTAAGTATAGAAGCAAGGATAACTATCGCTACAGCTTTATTTATCGAGAAATCAATACCAAAAAGATGCATAGCCGGGCCATGTGGCAGTGGTATTCCCCAGAGCTGAAATGCGTGGTGATTTTCAACCACTTTTCCATCAACTACTATCTGCTCTGCAAGCTTAAACTCATTTAAAAGCTCGCCTATAGGCGATGATGCCGCTTCTGCTGACAATTTAAACGCTCCTTTCCTGACTCAAGGCCGGATGCTAATCCTTTAACCAACTTTTCATGCTTATTGCAAGCATAACTGTAAAACCAAAAGCTAATGTAGTTAATGCAATCAGCCAGTTTGGCCGCACAATATGTGATATCAGGTATACTAGAAACCAGAGTCCGATCAATCTTATCGGAAAACCAGCCGCTGCTATGGCAACCATAGCTCTCGGCGATTTGCGTAAATATTTATCTGATAGCTTTACAAAGCCAACTTCGCTAAGTATATATGCCGCTAATAAGGCAAGTCCGATGGTCGTGCTCCACAAGCCAGACCATCCCCAGAAATACCAACCTGCCAGCACTGCACCTGTCCATACCGGCAAGCCGTATAACATAATCTCTTTTAACTTAAAAGGAGGCTTGTTGCGTGAGCTCTGCTTTCTCTTACTGCGAGGAGCCACTCTTTTTTCGCTCCTCTTTCTGCTCCTCTTCTACGAGAGCACGGTATAGGTTTAAAAACCCTGACAAAGCACCTATCACTACCCCTATAGCCAGAGCCCATGGCCCCCTATAACCGGTAATCCAGTTAAAAAGCCATCCTAAAAATACGCCGACGAGAACTCCCGCCACCAATTCGGTCCCTAAAGAGGCATATTTCAACATATCAGCTGTAGAAGATTTTGGAGCGTCGTCTAGCTTTCTATTGCCTGTCGTCTTTTTGCGGTTGTCAGCTGTTCGTTCTGTTACCTGTTGTTCCCTATTTGGTTCTTCGTCACCTTCGAACTCCTGATCCCAATAGGGCCAACGATCGTTTGATTGTAACATTTAATACAAAACACCTTCATGATAACATACTACAAATTTTTCCTGCTTGCAATAGCTTGGTTACTTATTTAAGTATACTTTGTCAAAAAAACCTCAATTGTGGACTGCTACCGTTTTAGAATGGTAGCTGAATAACTGCTATTCCTGCCTCATTAAGCAGGTCTTGTGCAAGTTTGTCTGGATAGCCTTCAGCGTATAATATTTCCTTAATGCCTGCATTTATTAACATTTTAGCACAAAGTACGCAGGGTTGGTGAGTGCAATAAATCGAAGCTCCTTTGACCGCAACACCGTGCACAGCGGCCTGGATCAGGGCATTTTGCTCGGCGTGCAGACCCCTACAAAGCTCGTGCCTCTCTCCTGAAGCTATCCCCTGGTCCTCTCGAAGGCACCCCACCTCGTAGCAGTGCCTAATTCCAGAGGGAGCACCATTATAGCCGGTGGCAAGAATACGTTTCTCCCTGACCAGCAAGGCGCCAACTTTTCTTCGCAAGCATGTGGAACGTTCTGAGACCTGCCTCGTAATGGACAAAAAATACTCGTCCCACGATGGTCGTGGGTCTTGCCCCAACGGTTTGATCTGACTTTCGTTGCCCTCCTCGAGCCCAGGTCCAGTTTGCATGAATGTTAAACTCCTAGCGAGAGTTTGCTATAAATAGGGAATTCTTTGCATAAGCGTTTTATCTCGTCTCTTATCTTCTCAAGAATCCGCGTGTTGCCGATATTTTCAAGCGTATCAGCTATGAGACTTGAAAGATGCTTTATTTCCTCTTCTTTAAGGCCACGTGTTGTAACCGCCGGCGTGCCTAAACGGATACCGCTGGTAACCGAAGCACTCCTTGTTTCAAATGGAATAGTGTTTTTGTTGGCGACTATGCCAACCGAGCCCAATGCATTTTCGGCCTCAGCTCCGGTTATGCCCTTATTCGTAAGGTCAACCAGCATCAGATGGGTATCAGTGCCCCCAGAGCATATCCTGAATCCGCGCTCCATAAGCACACTAGCCATTACCTTGGCATTCGTGACAATTTGGGCCGAGTATGCCTTAAACTCATCCGACATCGCCTCTTTGAAGCATACTGCTTTAGCCGCTATGGTATGCATTGAAGGGCCACCCTGTGTTCCTGGAAACACCGCTTTATCCAGGGCCTTTTCATACTCCCTGCGTGCCAGGATAAGCCCCCCTCGTGGGCCGCGCAGAGTCTTGTGTGTGGTACTAGTAACAACATCGCTGTATGGCACCGGGCTGGGATGCACACCGGCCGCAATCAGACCTGCGATATGCGCCATGTCTACCATTAGATAAGCCCCTACTTCATCAGCTATCGATTTAAAAGCTGCAAAATCGATTATCCTCGGATAGGCGCTGGCGCCGGTAACGATCATGCGGGGTTTGTTTTTTATGGCCAAGTCGCGAATCTCATCGTAATCTAGTTGCTCTGTTTTTTGGCTAACCCCATAATAAACAAAGCGATATATCTGGCCTGAGACATTTGCTGGACTGCCGTGCGTCAGATGCCCGCCATGAGAGAGCGTCAGCCCCATCACTGTATCTCCAGGCTTTAGAAGTGCAAGGTAAACAGCCGTATTAGCTTGCGCTCCAGAGTGAGGCTGAACGTTTGCATATTCGGCGCCGAAAAGTGCCTTGGCCCGCTCAATAGCAAGGTTTTCAACGATATCTACAAACTCGCAGCCTCCATAGTATCGCTTCCCAGGATACCCTTCTGCATATTTGTTAGTCATGACCGAGGTCTGCGCTTCGATGACATCCTCGCTTGTATAGTTTTCAGATGCGATAAGATCAAGCGTATTCTGTTGGCGATGTAGCTCACCCTGCATAGCTTGCCATATCTCTGGATCGCTCACCCGTAAAGTCATTAATTTTCTCCTGATCTTTCTTCTATCTTACTTATCTTTTCGACGCGCCTGGCATGCCTGCCACCTTCAAACTCAGCTTTCAACCAGGCCCGTAATATTTCTTTGGCCATCTCAGAGCCCACAATACGTGAGCCAATGGTAAGAACGTTGGCGTTATTGTGCTCACGGCTTAGCCTTGCAGAGACCGGTTCGCTGCAGTTGGCTGCCCTTATACCTTTTACCTTGTTGGCAGCAATTGCTACACCGATGCCGGTACCACAAATAAGCACACCGCGGTCGAAATTTTTACTGGCAACTTTCCTTGCCACATCTTCAGCAAAATCGGGATAATCTACTGATTCTTCATTCATTGTTCCGACGTCTAAAAACTCGATACCCTCCTGCTGAAGAACCGCCTTTAACTCTTCTTTTAAGCTGTACCCTGCATGATCAGCACCTATTACAATCTTCAGCTTCGTTACCGCCTTTCCTGCTTTACACATTTTAACAGCCTTTTAAAGGATACCCTGGTACAGACGGCCTTGTAAAGAGCCTGGTACTCAGAGTTGGACTATGCTATATATCTACTGCCAACCGCATAATTAATAGCTATCAGCTTTTGGCTTTTGGTTTTTAGTAGCCTTATAAAGAATATAGAAATAAAGAGCTGGGTGCTGATAGCTTTATATGATTTCGACTTACTTATATAGCCCCAGCTTACTTAGCACCTCTTCCCACGGAATATAGCCCTCTCGTATCAATCTTGGCTCATCGGTCGACACATCCACAACTGTTGACTCAACCCCTAGCTTTGTTTGCCCACCGTCTACAATATAGGCAACCTTTCCTCGCAATCCCTCTTCTACCTCCTTAGCCGTCTTAGGGCTTGGCTTTCCAGCAATATTTGCACTGGTGGTAGCAAGCGCAACTCCAGAAAGCTTAATCAAAAGCCTTACTATATCGTTATCTGGACACCTTATGCCAACTGTCTCACCGCCAGCTGTCACTGCATCCAGTACAGCAGCAGACCTCTTAAAAATTAATGTCAACGGACCTGGCCAGTACTCTTTCATGAGTTTCCTTGCGGTACTACTTATTTGAGCGGCATACCTTTCAGCATCCTGAGGCTCTGCTATAAGAAGTATCAATGGTTTATCTACCGGGCGGTCCTTTGCCTTAAATACTTTCAATACCGCCTTGGGATTGAGCGCATTCGCCCCTATGCCATAAACTGTATCCGTTGGAAAAACCACGAGTTCACCGGCTTTTACAGCTGCAGCAACCGGCATAAGCTCTCTTTCGCTTGGATTTCGCGGGTCTACTTTTATCGTTTTTGTACTTTGCATTTTAAACCACTTACTATATATTTTGTGCTTTTACAATCCGCTCAATATTCTGATAATCATTGATTACGCCGATGCCTGCAAAAAAACCGGTATCTCTCAACAGGTCCGCAACTTTGGTGGCCTGGCCCGCACCAACCTCAAACATAAGAATTCCGCCTGGCTTAAGGTACCTGGGCGAATCTTTTACGATTACCCTGTAGAAATCCAGACCATCCTTGCCACCGTCTAAAGCCAGCCTGGGTTCGAACTGGACTTCTCGCTGCAGTAAAACAATTTCACCGCTTGGTATATAAGGCGGATTGGAGAGCACAAGGTCAAACTCATTCTTAAAATCCCAAAGACCGGAGAATACATCAGATTGGATAAACCTGACTCGATCTGAAAGATTAGCCGTCTTTGCGTTCTCTTTGGCGACCTCCAGTGCCTCAGGCGATATATCGGTTGCAAAAACAACCGAGTCCTTATATTCATGAGCAATGCTTAAGGCAATGGCACCCGTGCCGCATCCAATATCCAGGACCTTTCTTGTCCCGCCAAGCATTCTTAGTTGCTTTAAAGCCTCTTCAACTAAAAGCTCGGTCTCAGGTCGGGGGATAAGCACTCCCTCACGACACATTAGATTGAGATACCTGAATTGCTGCCGCCCTAGAATATATTGAAGCGGCCGCCCAGTAAGTCTCTGCTTAACAGCCCGTGTTATAAAATCGTACTCTTCCGGAGACACAACGTATTCTCTGTTTAAATAAAGCTCGTAACGACTAAACCCAACCGCATCGCCGATAATATACTCGGCTTCTACCCGCGGATTTAATATAGAGCCACCCTTTAACTCGAGGGTGGCCCAATTAAGCATATCTACAACAGCTGAAGACTTTGTAGCAATCATCAAACCACCTGCTTAAGTTTAGCCGCTCTATCAGCCGCAGAGAGTGCATCTACAAGCTCGTCGATTTCCCCCTCGAGTATTGCCGGTAGGTTGTAGACGGAGAGGTTTATACGATGGTCGGTCACCCTTCCCTGCGGGAAGTTGTATGTGCGTATTCTCTCGCTTCTATCACCGGTTCCTACCTGGGACCTTCTGGCCGCGTCAAGCTCGGCTTTCTGCTCGGTCATAAGCTTCTCGTATAACCTTGCACGTAGGATCGTCATAGCGCGCTCGCGGTTTTGCAGCTGACTCTTCTCATCCTGGCACGACACTACCAAACCAGTCGGCAGGTGCGTGATTCTTACTGCCGAGTCAGTGGTATTTACCGATTGGCCGCCGGGGCCTCCAGATCTAAATACGTCCACCTTGATATCGTTTGGGTTGATCTCAACCTCAATGTCTTCGGCCTCAGGTAAAACAGCAACCGTTACCGTTGATGTGTGGATTCTTCCGCCGGACTCAGTAACGGGTATCCTCTGCACCCGGTGCACGCCGGACTCATATTTGAGCTTACTATACGCACCCTGCCCTTTAATTTCAAAAATAACCTCTTTGAACCCCCCCATATCCGAAGGGCTTGAACTCATAAGCTGTGTCTTCCAGCCATGAGATTCCGCATAGCGGGTATACATGCGATAAAGGTCGGCGGCAAAAAGGCTTGCCTCATCCCCGCCAGCACCAGCTCTTATCTCCATAATGATGTCTTTCTCGTCATTTGGGTCCTTGGCAACCAGCAAAAACTTAATCTCCTCTTCAACGTGCTCCTTTTCTTCGCGCATAGAGTGAAGCTCGCTTCGCAAGAACTCCTGCATTTCAGGGTCTTTTTCTTCCCTTATCATCTCGCTAGCATCCGCTATGCTGGCCTCTAACTCTTCTAATCGCTTGATTTGATTCATAAGAGGCATCATACCGGCGTGTGCTTTTGCCAGCTCGCGGTATTTACTTTGATCCGAAATCACAGCCGGGTCGCTAAGCTTTTCCGTTATTTCATTATACTTATCAACAAATTCTTTTAATCTCTCAAGCATTGCATCTCACCAGTTATTTCATAACCCTTTTAATTATAATGAAAGATAAAGAGCCAGTAAACAAAAGAAAAAGGCCAGTACAGCAAGCCTTTTTCTTAAGTTATAAGCTTTCAGCAGTCAGGTACTTAGCTTTAATAATACTAATAGCTGATAGCTGAAAGATAACTGCTAATTTATGGGGATTCTAAGCTAACAAGCGTGGAGTGGGTTTCAATTTGCGCTTCTTTTTGTCTTGCGTAGCCCTCTGCTCCTTCGACTTCTAAAACCCGTTTAAGCGCGGAGATCGCCACTTCTAGTTGCGACTCATCCGGCTCTTTGGTAGTAAGCCTCTGGAGTGCAAGGCCAGGTGCCATAATTATTCGCATGATAAGTGCGTTGCTATGCCGAGCCGCAAGCCGGGTTATCTCATATGAAATACCTGCAACTACCGGAAGCAAGATTATCTTGCCAACAACCCTTAACAAAATACTGCCTGTTGGCAGAAAAGAAAATGTAAATATGGCTACGACCATAACTATCAGCATAAAAGCCGTACCACATCTGATATGAAGCGTACTGTACTTCGCTGCATTTGCAGGCGTAAGCTCTTCTCCGGCTTCGTAGGCATGAATGGTTTTATGCTCTGCGCCATGATACTGAAAAACCCGCTGGATATCTTTTAACCGCGACACAACTGCGATATAGCCAACGAAAAGCATTATTCTGAACGAGCCTTCAATAAATGTAAACAGGATACGGCTTCCCTTCAATGGATCAATTGCCTTTGTAAATAAAATGGGCAGGACCATAAATAGCCCTACCACCATAACCAGTGCTATGCCTAGGGTGGCCATCATCTCTTTAGGCGTTATTTTCTCTTCCGTTGACTCGCCAAGCGAGAGATTTGCAGAAAGAGCGATGGTTTTGATTCCTAGAACCAGCGTCTCAATTAAAACAAAGATGCCCCTAAAGAAGGGTTTCTTAAGAATAGGCCAGCGATCGCTGATGGAATTGAACTTCTCGTCGATTACGACGATATTCCCTTCCGGCTCCCTGACTGCAAGGCTCCAATTCCTTGGACCTTTCATCATAACGCCTTCTATAACAGCCTGACCGCCGTAAAATGGTTTGGCCACGCCAGCCTATCCTCCCTATTGTACTACTTCTACTTCTTCTTTGGCCTCCGACCCTTCAGAACCAGTCCCTGTTACCTCAAGACCGTATTTCTTCTGGAAACGTTGTACCCTACCGCCGCTATCGACTAACTTCTGCTTACCGGTGTAGAACGGGTGACATTTCGAGCATAGCTCTACCCTAAGTTCCGGTTTTGTTGAGCGAGTAACAAAAGTCTCGCCGCAGGAGCACGTAACTCTCGCCTCAACATAGTTAGGATGAATACCGCTTTTCAAGCCTTACACCTCCAAAAAAATAGTTCACAGCATCGTGATGTACTTTTGCCGTGAACTGTTGACCTCGGCTAAACTGCATTAAAATGTTAGCATAACGAGCCGGGATTGACAAATTTTTTAGCTATCAGCTATCAGTTCTTTTATAGGACTGATAGCTGAATGCTGATAGCTTCTTTTAGTAATTGTCGCTGGTACGCGACTTTGATATCTGCATTAGAAATTCCTGGTTTGATTTGGTTTCCTTCATCTTATCAATCAGAAGTTCTATAGCAGCTCCCGGGTCGAGCGCATGCAGAACCCTTCTTAGTTTCCAGATTAGCTGCGCCTCATCCGGCGGCAGAATAAGCTCTTCTTTTCTTGTACCGGATTTTTCGATATCAATTGCTGGGAATATCCTCTTATCGGCAAGCTTCCTATCAAGGTGGAGCTCCATATTTCCAGTACCTTTAAATTCTTCAAAGATAACTTCGTCCATTCGACTGCCGGTATCGATAAGAGCCGTGGCTAGGATGGTTAAGCTACCGCCGCCTTCTATATTTCTTGCCGCACCGAAGAACCTTTTTGGTGGAAAGAGAGCTGTTGAGTCAACACCGCCCGAAAGAATTCTCCCGCTTGCTGGGGTGGTCAGGTTATATGCTCTGGCAAGCCTGGTGATAGAATCAAGCATGATTACGACATCCCGTCCATGTTCGACCAATCTCTTTGCCCTCTCCAACACGAGTTCAGCCACTGCAACATGATTGTCTGCAGGCTGGTCAAAGGTTGAGCTTACAACCTCACCTTTAATGGACCGCTCCATATCGGTAACCTCTTCCGGTCGCTCATCAACAAGTAGCGCCATCATATGCACTTCGGGATTATTAGTGGTTATTGCATTTGCAATTTGCTTTAGTATCGTAGTCTTTCCAGCTTTAGGGGGAGATACAATAAGTCCTCTCTGCCCTTTGCCAATTGGCGCTGTAATATCGATGATTCTCGTTGTAATTTCATACGGTGTAGTCTCAAGCCTGAACCGCTGATTTGGATAAATAGGAGTAAGTGACTCAAATTGTGCGCGGGACCTTGCAGCTTCTGGGTCAGAGCCGTTTACAGCCTCAATCCTAAGTAATGCGTTATACTTCTCGGTGTCTTTGGGGGGCCTTACCTGACCCTCGACTTCATCGCCACGCCTTAGATTAAACCGTCTTATCTGCGATAGTGAAACATATATATCGCCCTCACTTGGAAGATACCCCTGGGTTCTCAAAAAACCGTAACCGTCACTTAGGATATCGAGAATACCCTTCTTAACCAAAAGCTTTTCTTCGCGCGCTTGCTCTTCCCTTACTTCAACCCTTGGCTCGTATTTTTCTTCAGGTTTCGATGGGGTAATTGTCTTTTCCCAAGATGTGGTCGAGGGCTCACGCGCCGCTGTTCCTGTGGTAGTTGCCGTTTCGGCTGCCTTAGCTGTCGCACCGGTGGAGTTCAAATCCCCGTCACTTTTCGACTGCACGGAGAGAATCGCATCTATGAGTTCCTGCTTTCTTAACGTAGAAACACCGCCAATGCCCAACTCCGCAGCGATAGGCCTCAGTTCTGCTAAAGTTTTTGATTCTAGTTGTGCTTTATTCACTCTTTCACCTTCTTTGCCAGAAAAATAATTTTCATGTACTGTTTGGGTATTGGGCGGTTCCTACTTTATCGGTGATACGCACTCCTGAAGCTTTTTCCAATCAGCATTAAACTTTTCTATTCCTATATCGGTAAGTGGATGCTTAATCATTTGCTTCAACACGTTATATGGCACTGTTGCTATATCCGCGCCCACTTGCGCTGATTGGATCACATGGAGAGGATGCCTAATACTGGCTGATATGATTTCCGTCTTAATATCATAAATATCGTAGATTGACACTATTTTGTCAAGTTCTGCAATGCCGTCATGACCAATATCGTCCAGTCTCCCGACAAAAGGGCTCACATAGGCCGCCCCGACCTGTGCTGCTAACAGGGCTTGGTTTGCTGAAAATACAAGGGTCATGTTTACCTTAATTCCCTCTTTACTTAGAACGCTGGTTGCTGCGAGGCCTTCCTCCATAAGAGGGATTTTAACTACTACATTTGGGGCAATCGATGCCAGCTCCCTCGCTTCCTGAATTATACCGTCTCTTTTTGTACTGATCGCTTCTGCGCTTACCGGACCATCGATGATCGCGGCAATTTCTGCAATCGATGATTCAAAATCCTTCCCTTCTTTGCTGCACAGGGATGGATTGGTAGTAACACCACATATAATACCCAGGGAGTTCATCTCCCTTATATGATCGATATTTGCAGTGTCAATAAAGAGTTTCATTGTGTTATGCCTCCTGTGAAGTAGCTTGTTGATAAGTTGCTTAGCGCCGCTACACTGCCATCAACGATGGTAAATAAAGTAGATTTACGCGAGTGTTTTGCCGGTTTTTTCTGTTATCGGCAACCCATAACAGCACTTTAGCATTAATCGATTTGCCAGCTAATAAGCCAGAATCAATCAAGGTCATCAAGGTCTCTGGCAGATAAAACCCCGGTATCCTCATGATCCGGTGGGCCTAGAACTTGATTTAGTATCTCCTCCAAGACCAGGATAACTGTTGTATCCAGGTTATGGCTTGATATTACAGGCACATCATAATTGCGGGCAAGCTCATTTATATACTCTCCTATTTTCCTTATCGACTCAAAGTTCTCTTTATACCGTTCATATGGCCGGCCACCCTCAGTTTGCAGCTCCCTGATGTAAAAATGGCTTCTATGGAGGTCTTCGTCGTCTACAGTAATTACCATTGGGATTACAAAGGCTTTCTCGCAAACCGTGCTGTTTATAAAACCTGGGACTACATGTATGCCCTCTATAACAATATTTAAACCCTCTTTAATCGCCCTGTCGACAACTGCCCTGATGCCGACAGAGACTACTTTCACCTGTTCGGCAAATCCAGCTATAAGAGGATCCTTCTCTATTGTCTGATTCACAGCCTTCCATGCTGTAAATGAGGACTCATGCAGGTACGGTACAAGGTCTTTAGACAACATCGCACGCATGACTTCTCGCAGCGAATCGGTTGCAACAATATGTGTAATTCCAAGACGATGGGCTACTGCACTTGCAATCGTTGATTTTCCAACACCAGTTGTTCCGCCTATTAGTACTATAATGGGCCTATCAACGCTAAGAAGCGCCTGCCATCTTTTATACTTATCTGCATAATCCTTGCCTTCGTGAGACAATAGCACATTGTAAACCAGCTCTCTTAGCTCGTCAATCTTTATCGAGAAACGCCCGGATTCCATCAACTGCTGCTGGATAACTCTTGCTATCCTGTAGGATCGGCTTGGAGGAAGTCCGGTCGCCATGAGTGCAGAAGCCATCAGGCCTTTTGAATACGGCAGCCCATGTTCATCATCGCTTATGACTATTTGCTGCGGACGATTATCTTTATTGCCGTTCAATTCCTTCACACCCCGCAAATTTCGCCTGAGCCCTTTTCCCTATCCACTCGACAAGGTCGCTTAGTTCACCATCGCCACCGATGGTTACAGGCAGGTTATCCATATAGACAACTTCAAGACCCATATCTAAACCAATGCTTGTTACCACATCTACAGCCGCCGCTTTAAGTTCGGTAAGTAGCGTGGTAAATTTGCCCTTCGCACTCTCTATCTCACGCCTGAGAACCTTCCTGTTTGAAAGACTGGTGCTAACCCCCACAACTCTAGCTCCATAGCTTTTCTCCAGGTGGCCGACTATTTTGCCCTTCATAGAAGCCGGCGAGGTAGTTGCTAGAAAGACCTCCTTGCCTTCGATATTTTGTAGAGGCTTCGGCCTAAAGATGGTGTGAACAACTTTTATACCAGGATTAATTTCCCTGATTGCTTTGTCAACACGTTTTATTCTGCTCTTATCAGCCAGTGGGGGCTCGCACATCGAAAGCACAACAAGGTCAGATAATAATACCCTGTAGGTGCCAAAATATCCCGCGACATAATCAAGAGGCTGGTGCGCCCCTGCTACCAGTATATAGGCATCGGATGATACTGGCGGCAGAGCCGAACCAGATCCTTCTAAGACAACAAAATCTATGTCAAGCTCATTTGCCAGCCTAGCGCCGGCCGCGACATTTGACACAAACGGCTGCCCCGCAAGCCCACCGCCGCATCTCCTGCACCCTATAGCAGTGATACGGCTCGTCAAAGCATCTTCAAGATAGTCAGATGCCGCATGCTTTCCAGACCTTGCCAGATGTAATAGATATTGTGGAGTAAGCTCAATCTCCTTGCCTGCAATCATTTCGGGCGCTTGCGGCCCACCCCGTCCCATTGCTATAACGCCTGGATTAAAGCCTAGCTCGTCAAGGCGCCGGCAAATATAGCCAGCAACTGCGGTTTTACCTACCCTTTTCCCCGTCCCAATAACACTAAGTGACGGTTTCTCAAGGACATCCTGGAAGGCCGGCGGATAAAACCAAAAATCTGCGCCAACGTAAGGTATATCCTTAGTTAAAACATGACTTGCATAAAAAAATCTTTTGGCATACCCGATAACCGGTTCATCGCTAAGGTCAACAACCATTTTCGGCTTGAATTGCTCTATGGCATCCATTATTGCCTTTAATGGGTCATGATCTTTAACAACC
This sequence comes from Bacillota bacterium, assembly GCA_023511485.1. Lineage (NCBI taxonomy): Bacteria > Bacillati > Bacillota > Bacillota bacterium. The sequence goes on from JAIMBH010000001.1 coordinate 84,862, forward strand.
GGGCATCCGAGATCATCGAACTCCCCTTTTTCGGATATTTTTTCAAGACCTCCGACAAATACCGCCCCAGCCACACTATAGTTATATTGCTTTTCTAGAACTTCAATCGCTGATTTAATTACCGGGGGATAATGTTCACCATCGATCAATACTATAACCCGGGTTATAGCAGGCCACCTCCAGTTGCTGTACCGGCCTCAACTTTTTCCCATTTGCAAGACTTACGCTCCTCGCACGAGAAATCTGCGATCAGTTCTCGGCTTCCAAAAGGATATTTCCTATATATCCTGACTCTATCGTTCTCTTCAATCTGAATGATATTGTAGCAGGGCTTCGTATTACCCCTGAGCCTTAATGTGCAGGCTGTACCTGCATTAACCACCACAAGATTTTCGATCCTCCACACGTAAGGGACGTGCTTATGTCCACAAATAACAAGATCAACACCGCATTGAATCAGTAGCTCCAATAAATCGCCTGCATCGTGAATCATGCTTCGCTCGCGCCCAGTACCGGGGACGGGCAATAGATGATGGTGAAGCGCAAATATTTTAAAGTAGTTGTTATCTTTAAAACCCGACTGAAGCCAATCGTAGCGTTCCCTACCAATTCTACCATTGTCTAAATCTGGCTCGCTTGAGTCGGCGCTTACAACCGTTATGCGATCAAACGTCATGATCCTATCCCTTTGGCCAAATAGCTCTTCAAAATGGAGGTATCCCACATTTCTTGAGTCATGGTTTCCCGGCACGTAGACATGTCTTTCACACTCAAGCATCGATAAATAGGTCTGGGCCATGGTATATTCCTGCTTGAAGCCCTCATTTGTTAAATCACCTGTACAGATTACGATATCCGGTTTTAGCTCATTTAGCTCCTCGATGGTTCTGCTCATCAAGTTAGGGATAAAGTATGGTGAGCCGGCATGAAGGTCGGATATATGAGCAATTGTTACCAGAGTATTACCTGCCATTTAATTCACCTTCGCTGAACTGGAAATATCAGGTTATAAAAGTTGTTTTTATAATTATCGGCTAGTTTGATGGAGTTCCTCTCTTGTTTCTAGCAATCTCTCTAAGAGCCAAAGAATTATTGCAATCGACACAGCCATCAATGTAGACAGCAATAGCCTTTTGACAATAGAAAGGAGCGATTTTCTGACGAGTGACACTTGGACCCACCCCTTATTTTAACTCATATAATTACCCGGTCAACTGGGACTCTATCTCTGTGACGACTTTAACTCTGCCGGTTTGAGTAAGTTCTGCCGCAGTTGTTGTAGACCCTTCGCGATTGAAGAGAATCGAAACTGTCTCACCGGCAATCCTTAAATTTTCGAGCTCGACCTGATTTAGCCATCTTGGCAGAACAGGATTGTTAATGCTTATGACACGCTCTCTAGCGTTTGGGGTAATACCAAGCATAGCCTGAAACATCAAAAATACGCTTCCGGCCGCCCATGCCTGTGGACTACAGGATACCGGGTAGCTTACTGGTTTGCTCGCCCCTCTGCGAGTAAACCCGCAAAAAAGCTCAGGAAGCCTATAATAGGTGTGGTGGATGGCCGCATCAAAGAGGGCACTTGCAAGTATGGTTGCCTCTTCATTAAACCCGTAAGACTTGATTCCACTTATGATTATTGCGTTGTCATGGGGCCAAACGGAACCGTTGTGATAACTCATAGGGTTATAGACCTTTGCAGCCTTGCTTACCGTTCTTATCCCCCACCCCGAAAACATATCCGGCTGCATGAGCCTTCTTACAACATGGGTTGCTTTATCCTCATCAATTATTCCGGTATACAGGCACTGGCCAACGTTTGATGTTACTGTGCCGACCTGTTTTTTATTGCCATCAAGCGCCAGAGCAAAATATCCCTCATCGGGCATCCAGAAAACCTCGTTAAATCTTTCCTTAAGTTCCATCGCCTGGCGCTCTAGCTCATCGGCACGCTCAATATTGCCGATGTCTCGATAGTATTTGGCTATGCCCATCTTCGCCCGGTACACATATCCCTGGACCTCACATAAAGCTATCGGCGGCTCAGCTATTTGCCCATCAGTATGGGAAACCGCGTTCCATGAATCCTTCCAACCCTGGTTTATGAGCCCCCTCTTGGAGTGGCGCCTATACTCCAGAAAAAGGTCTTTGTCAAAGTCTCCATAATCGTCAATCCAATGCAGGCAGGCCTCTATATTTGGCGTGATCTTTCGCATAAACTCAAAATCGTTCGTCCACAGGTAGTACTCTGCCGCTAAGATGAGATAAAGTGGTGTCGAGTCAATTGAGCCGTAATAAGGGGTGTGCGGGATCTCCTTTAGAATTGCAAGCTCGCCTTCCCTTATCTCGTGCAATATCTTGCCCGGTTCTTCATCCTTCCAATGGTTTACCTCTTTTCCCTGGAACTTACCAAGAAAATTCAGAGTCTGTTTTGCTGGTTCGGAGGTAAGTAAGAGAACCTGCAGCGCGGTAATTAAACTGTCTCTTCCAAAAGGAGCCACATACCACGGGATGCCGGCATGAATTATCCTCCCGTCTTTATGATCCGCCATAAGAGCACGAATATCGCTTATGCCCCTGTTCATGACGGCGTTAAATAACTCGTTATCTGTATATATCCTGGTAATTCCCCTCTCCCAGTGAGAGTAGGATAATCTCAGTTTTGTAACTGTTTCGTTGAAATCGGCCTTTTCCGATTTTGCGTGTCCGATAAGCGGCAGGATATGATAGTTAAAAACAAGTCTTCCGCTAGGCTCAATAGCTACCCTTTTTCTTATAGTTGTTTGATTTAGAGCGGTCTCGATTGAGTCTGGCTTAAATGGCAGGCCTATTTTGGTCTGCCGGAAGACTTTATCTTCACCGATATAGGCCAGTACAAGCTCATCACCAATGATTTTGGGATACAAAAGCTTGCCCCTATTTTGCCTCCTTAGCCCCCTCACCTCAAAAATATCAGCAAAATCCGCATTGAAGGAAAGAGCAAGCTCAAGCTCAACCGGATATTGGTTGTAGTTCTTAATCCTGATTCGCTCGTGAAAACCTTCTGATATCACTCTTAACCTTCTTATATTTAGTGTCTCCTGCGGGATTAGGAGCACATCGCCTTCTCTAACATCGGCATTGGTAAGTTCAATATGAGCCAGGTAATCGCGTTCTGCCGTTGAGGAGAGCAAAACTGGGATTCGTCCATTTACTGTAAACTCGAAGTTGCTCAAAAAGCGGGTATCCTTATAATACAGCCCCAACCCACTGGTGTTCTCAGCCGGAATATTTCCTTCGTTGTCTGTGAAGAGAAAGTAATCGCCCTCTTTTATTGCTAGGCGCTTTTCACGCAAGTCAACGATTATAAAGGGGATCCCTTCATTAAGTATACGGTTTGTTGCTTCTACTTCTACGTAGAATTCTTCGCCCTCTGGTGTGACGAACTTCTGCAACTAAACTCCCCCTAATGTAAACTATATGAAAGAAGCCAGGCGCCAGAAGAAACTTAATTACTGGGCTCTTTCTCTAACCCTTGCCTTTAACTCTAGCCGCTTATAATCTTAGTTCCTTCAAGGTCAAATTCTGCTAGATGGACCATATAGTTTTGGCCTCTATCCTTTAACAGCCGCTTTACATTATCATAAAAAGCCTGCTCGATAGATCTATCGATTATACATATCAGGCTTGGTCCCGCGCCACTTAGCGCGATGCCCGCGCCTTCAATACCGGCAATATCTTCGATTATATCCGTAAGCCCCGGCACCAGCGATGCTCTATAGGGCTGGTGAAGTCTATCTTCCATGGCATATTTAAGTATATCGGATTTTCCGGTAAGCAACGCCGACACCAGAAGGCTCGAGCGCGCGATATTAAACACCGCATCGGCTAGCGGGACCTCTTCCGGTAAAACCCTTCTTGCCTTTTTTGTCTCAAGGATACTATCCGGGATAAGAAGAACTGGCTTTAGTTTTTCGGAAGGCTTGTATGATACGGCCTTAAAACCGTTACCAATCCCGTAGCATATCGTAAAGCCGCCGAAGACGGCTGGCCCCACATTATCGGGATGCCCCTCTATCTGTGTTGCCAGGGAAAATATCTCTTCTTTCGATAGTTTTGATCCTGCAATCTCGTTAGCCGCGACAAGGCCGCCGACTATCGCAGTTGAGCTGCTGCCAAGGCCACGACCCAGCGGAACATTGTTTTCTATCTCAATGCGAAGACCACTATATCTGTATCCTACCTCATCAAAGAGCCGCTTTGCAGATATAAATATCAGATTTTTCTCACCAGTGGAGAGCCCGGTGTCTTGAGGCACTTTAATCTCTAGACCCCCATCTGTCTCTTCCACCCTAAACCTATTGTAGAGGTCGATACTTAAACCAAGAACATCAAATCCCGGTCCTATATTTGCCGATGTTGCCGGCACTATTACCTCAACCATCTTGCCCCCTTTAGCGGATCGAAAGTGCTAAATAAATATCGAAATGTAGTGCGGCACCTTAGCCATATATAAACGTATTGTAGGGCTTTAGCCCTATCTTGTAGCCCTTGAGGGCTGCGCCGCTTTTCAATTTTGTATTCTCAGCTTTTAATTTCATAGATTGATCGGTTTGGGTAGGCTAAGGTTTTAGGAGATTCTGGTTACCAATCCTGGGGCTACCGGCCAAAAACCACCCGCTCGACAGCTTCCAGAGTAGCCTCAACCTCGATAGGTTTTCCGCCCTCTCTAATAGCGGTATCGGGGTCTTTTAAACCATGGCCGGTCAGCACGCAAACAACTCTTGAACCTCTGGGCACACGCCCTGCGGCCACCATTTTGCGCAGGCCTGCAACCGATGCGGCCGATGCAGGCTCACAAAAAACGCCCTCTGTCGATGCGATAAGCCTGTAAGCCTCAAGGATTTCCTCATCTGTTACCATATCAATAAACCCGCCGGATTCTCTTGCGGCTGCCTCCGCTTCCTTCCACCTTGCCGGATTTCCAATTCTTATGGCGGTTGCTACTGTCTCAGGGTGTTCCACAGGATGCCCAAGAACTATTGGGGCAGCGCCCGCCGCCTGAAAACCAATCATCTTCGGCAGGTTATTGATCCTTCCGGCATCCGCATACTCTTTAAACCCCTTCCAATAGGCAGTTATATTGCCGGCATTTCCAACCGGGATAGCCAGGTAATCCGGTGCCTCCCCAAGAACATCGCAAACCTCAAAAGCCGCTGTCTTCTGCCCCTCAAGCCTGTATGGATTGACGGAGTTAACGAGGGTTATAGGGTATTCTTCTGATATCTGCCGTACAATTTTAAGCGCCACATCAAAATTGCCCCGCACTGCTACAACAACTGCTCCATGCATGAGAGCCTGAGACAATTTTCCTAGGGCAATTTTTCCCTCCGGTATTAAAACCACACACCTTATCCCAGCCCTTGCTGCATAAGCTGCTGCGGATGCACTTGTATTCCCGGTTGAGGCACATATTACCGCGCGCGAGCCCTCCTCCAATGCTTTGCTTATCGCAACAGTCATACCCCTATCCTTAAATGATCCTGTAGGATTTAAGCCCTCATATTTAAAGTAAAGTTCGCATCCCAGCTCGGGACCTATCTTAATTGATGGGATAAGCGGGGTATTGCCTTCCAGAACAGTGCATACCGGTGTATCTTCGTTAACGGGAAGAAAATCAAAGTATTGCCTAATCAGCCCTTGCCAATCCATTATTGCTACTCCATCCTTATCACGTTATGAATCATTGCAACTACATCTAATTGCTCTATCTTCTTTAAAGCCTTCTGCAAATTCTTCTCTTGCACTAAGTGAGTGCCAAAAACAAGCTCGGCATACTCTCCGCTTGAGTTCTTCTGTATCGCTGTTTCGATACTTACATCGCTGTCGCCAAGTGCCTTAGATATCTTGGCCAGCACGCCAGGCCTATCAAGTGCTTCAAGCCGCATGTAATAACGCGACTTGGTTTTTTCAATCGGCTTTATTTTCTTGCGCTCAAAGCAGCCGCAGGTCATACTGCCAATCTTGTTAAGATGCATGTTCTGGGCTATTTCAAATACATCGCCAACGACCGCGCTGGCGGCAGGAAGCCTTCCGGCACCCGGGCCGTAAAACATAACCTCACCAACCGCATCGCCTTCAACAAATATAGCATTCATTACGCCTGAAACCGAAGCCAGTGGATGTTTCTCCGGTATCATCGCCGGGTGAACTCTTACATCTATGCCTTCATCATCTTCTTTGGCCAGGGCTAGAAGCTTGATTGTATAGCCCATCTCCCGTGCGTAAACGATATCCTGGTAATCTATACTTGTGATGCCCTCGGTATAGACTTTATCTACCGTAACCCTACTGTTAAACGCAATTGACGCCAGAATAGCTATCTTAGCAGCTGCATCGTGTCCATCGACATCTGCGCTTGGATCAGCCTCTGCAAATCCTTGGGCTTGCGCTTCTTTTAAAGCCTGGTTAAACGACATACCTTCATTAGCCATTTTGGATAGAATATAGTTAGTTGTGCCGTTTATTATCCCCATAACACGGTATATCGTATTTCCGGCAAGACAGTGTTTAAGCGGCCTTATAATCGGTATTCCCCCACCGACGCTTGCCTCAAAGAAAAGATCAACGCCATTTAGTTCGGCAAGCTCAAGCAAGGCCCCACCACGGCTTGCCATAAGGGCCTTGTTTGCCGTAACTACATGCTTTTTATTTTCCAACGCAGCTTTAATAAACGTGTAGGCAGGCTCAATACCACCTATTACCTCAACAACGATATCGATATCAGGATTATTTATAACTTTGTAGGCATCATTGGTTATAAGTTTGGCTGGAACCTCGCCTTTCACCCTCTTTGGGTACTTCTCGGCCACCAGCACAACTTCTATGTTAACCCCTGCAAGCGTGGACAATTTTTGCGCCTTTGTAGTCAATATGTGATAGACTCCAGACCCAACCGTTCCGTAACCTATAATCCCTACACCGATTCGTTTTCTCACTTAACCTAAACCCTGCCCTTAATCTAAATTCTGAGGCTTTATATTAATATGAAGCCTTATTAGCTATCGAAAGCTTTAAGCCGCCAGCTTTTAAGCTTTCAGCACTAAAGAAACTGATGGCTGAAAGCTGGTAGCCTCTTTATTCTATATTAACGTCCAATTTTATAAGGTCCTCAAGTGTTTCCCGCCTGATTATCTCCCTGGCCACACCACCATTTACTAGAACTACCCCTGGTCTAGGCTGGCGGTTATAGTTATTTGCCATAACGTATCCGTAAGCTCCAGTTGCCGGAGTACACAAAATATCGCCTATCTCTGGATGAGGAAGCTCAACGTCCCTAATCAAGATATCGCCCGACTCACAGTGCTTGCCCGCAACAGTTACAACCGTATTTGGCTCATCACCTGCCCTGTTGGCAAGAAGGGCCTCATATACGGCACCATAGAGCATTGGGCGCATGTTATCCGACATGCCACCATCAACTGAGACATATGTACGGATGTTGGGAATTTCCTTTATTGCACCAACGGTATAGATGGTCACACCAGCATTGGCAACAATGGAGCGACCTGGCTCTACCATAATCTTAGGGATTGGAAGACCTAGATGGCCTGCCTCTTTAATAACGCCATCCACAATAACTTTTGCGTATTCTTCAACAGTGGATGGCTCATCGATAGCCTTATACTTAATTCCAAGTCCACCGCCAGTATTAAGCTCATCAATTATAAAGCCCGTCTCTTCCTTTATTTGTTTTACAAACACCATAATTATCTCGATTGCCTTAGCAAATGAGCCAAGCTCAAATATCTGCGAGCCAATATGTGCATGAATACCCCTAAGATCAACATTTCTTAGCTCAAGTGCCCTCTTTACCGCACTCAAGGCAAGACCATCTTGGAGGCCAAAGCCAAACTTACTATCTATCTGGCCTGTTTGTATGTAGCTGTGGGTTTGTGGTTTTATTCCGGGTGTTACTCTTAAAAGAATCGGCTGCACCCTGCCCTTATCACCAGCAATTCTATCAAGCAGCTCAAGCTCAGAAAATCCGTCTACGACAACCCGACCTATGTTGTTATCAAGAGCCAGCTCAAGCTCATATGGAGTCTTGTTGTTCCCATGGAGGAATATTTTTTCCATGGGAAAATCGGCCTTTAAGGCCGTGTAGAGCTCGCCAGCCGACATCACATCAAGAGCCAAACCCTCTTGCTTTACAATCTGGCACATGGCTATGCAAGTAAAAGCTTTACTGGCGTAAATTACTTCGAAATCTACGCCTTTTGTACCAAAAGCTTCTATATATGCACGGCACTGACCCCGCAGAGTTTCCTCGTCCATTATAAAAAGCGGGGTGCCATATTCTTTTGCAAGCTCAACGGTATCACAACCGCCGATTTCCAGATGTCCTTCGGAATTGATCTGGGCCGTAATCGGTAAAACCAATGAAACCTCCTGAGGATTCGGGTTAACCACGAGGAGTAGCTGACAAGCATAAGGCTGCTAATCCAGGTAAGTTTAACATATGAGAGACAGCAAAGTCAAAGCTCATGGCTGGTGAACGGGCAAGTTTGCTAATAGACTAGTGCAAGGTTACGGCAACATCGCCTCACCCTCTGGTGTGATTTGCCAGTTTACCTATTCACCTATTCATAATAAAACCTGCTATAATTTATATATTTGCAAATATGATTGGGGTAACCATCTATATATGATGATACAAGATATACTGGCCGGCTTAATCGAAGATGCACTCAAGAGAGCACGTGACGAGCAAAAGCTCCCCATAGAGGATATTCCAAAAGTTACATTAGAGCACCCAAGAGAAAAAGAGCATGGCGATTGGGCGACAAATATTGCCCTCGTTCTTGCCAGTAAAGTCAAGATGCCGCCGCGTGCCGTTGCGCAGGCAATCGTTAATTTGTTAGGCGACAGCAAGCGGTATATTGATAAGGTAGAAATCGCAGGTCCCGGCTTTATCAATTTTTACCTCAGCAACGAGTGGCTATATACTGTATTGGCTATGATCAAAGAACAGGGCGAAAAATTCGGATATTCAACTGTGGGCGCAGGGCAAAAAATCCAAATTGAGTTTGTAAGCGCCAATCCGGTCGGCCCTATGCATATCGGCCATGGTAGATGGGCCGCAGTCGGCGATACCCTAGCAAACGTTCTGCAGGCCAACGGCTACAGTGTTGAGCGCGAGTTCTACATTAACGATTACGGCAACCAGATGAATATCTTTGCAAAATCTGTTGCCGCAAGATATGCAGAACTTCTTGGCCAGGACGTCCCCTTCCCCGAGGATGGATACAGAGGAGAGTATATTAAAGATATCGCGCGTGAAATCATTGCCGAAGAAAATGATAAGTATCTAGGCATCCCCGAAAAAGAACGTGAGGAGATATTTAAAGAACGGGCATATCGGCAGGTTTTGGAACATATCAAAAAAACGCTTGAACAAATGGGAGTGGTGTTTGATAGCTGGTTTAGCGAGCGTACACTTCATGAGTCTTCAGAGGTCGAAAAGACCATTGAGGAACTTAGGGAGCGCGGGTATGTCTACGAATCCGAAGGTGCTGTTTGGTTTAAGGCTTCTGCCTTCGGAGAGGAGAAAGACCGAGTCTTAATACGTGCAAACGGCGAGCCCACATACTTTGCCGCAGACATCGCATATCACAAAAGCAAACTGAACAGGGGCTTTGACAAGATAATAAATATTTGGGGCGCCGACCACCACGGCTATGTCGGCCGCATGAAGGCCGCAATCCAAGCCCTGGGATATCCGGCAGATAAAATGGAGGTAATAATTGGCCAGCTTGTAAATCTCCTGCGTGCAGGAGAGCCGGTCAGGATGTCTAAAAGAACCGGCGAGATGGTCACCCTTGATGAGCTCTTAGAAGAGGTTGGTAGCGATGCCGTGCGTTTCTTTTTCCTTATGCGAAGCACTGATAGCCCAGTGGATTTTGATATCGAACTTGCCAAGCAGGAGTCGAACGAAAACCCTGTCTACTATGTACAGTATGCGCACGCAAGAATATCAAGTATAATAAGGTATGCCGAGGCTGAAGGTGTTATCCCCACCGGTAAAATAAATTACCAGCGGCTTGAGACCGAGCCTGAACTAGACCTTATAAAAAAGCTGGCCGAATGGCCCGAAATACTTGAATGGGCTGCCCGGCAGAGAGCTCCTCATCCACTGACAGCTTATGCTCAGGAGCTTGCCGCAACGTTCCATTACTTCTATACTAAATGTCGGGTAGTTAGTGAAGACGAAGAGCTATCGGCCGCTAGGATGGCGTTGTCTGAAGCAACAAGAACCGTCCTGCGAAGCGTTCTGCGCATGCTCGGTGTTTCAGCTCCTGATAGAATGTAATTCAAAAGGCTTAATTTAAGCCTTTTGGGTGAGTTGACATAAACCTGATGGCAAGCAAACATTAAACAAGTAGGTTTAAATATTAAGTACTTTAGTGACTATTACTCTTAAAGGTACTAAACAATGGTAAAGACTATTGCTGCCTCGTCAGCAATAGCATATAAGCAATAAAGATAAAAGCAAGCAACTAGGAGGTATTATATGGCAAAGAAGACAACACGAGTTAGAAAAAATCGAGTTGGTGTTGGTTCAGGCTTAGGTGAGCTTGAAGCAGATATAATGAGCGTTGTGTGGAAACTGGGTAGCGCATCGGTTAAGGATGTTTTTGAACAACTCTACCCAGAAAAAAGATTGGCATATACCACGATAATGACCGTGATGAGCCGCCTGGCGAATAAAGGCGTATTAAAGCAAGATAGAAGCGGCACTGCTTACATCTACACGCCAAACATCAGCCGAGAAGACATGGCAAACAATATGATAAGCCATGTCGTCGACAAGGTGTTGGGCGGAAACATTGCACCTGCCGTTGTACACCTGCTGCAGAAAAGCGAAGTTGATGCCAGCGAAATTGAAAGAATCAAGCAAATGGTCGAAGACAGGAACAAAGAGTTGGTAAAAGGCTAGCAACTACTAGACACTCCAAGCCAGCAACGTAGACAAAGCACCCTATCCTTTAGACGGGGTGCTTTATTTTTTCTGGATTCTGCCTCCTGGCTCCCGGATTTTTCTAATAGTGATATGGTTCTCCCCTAATTATCTTAAAAGACCTGTAGAGCTGCTCTAGAATGATAAATCTTGCAATCTGATGCGGGAAGGTCAGCCTTGAGAGTGAGAGGCGAAAATCAGCAGCCTTGATTATTGAGTCATCTAAACCCAAGGCACCGCCAATAACAAATACAATATTGCTTTTACCAGCAATCATCAGCGACTCGACCCTTTTCGCAAGCTCTTCTGAAGATACCTCTATTCCCTGCCGGTCCAAAGCTACGATATACCATGAGTCGGGCTCAGGCATGTATTTTTGCAGTTTTTGAGCCTCTTTTGCTTTAACTTCAGAATTAGGTCTTACGGATACCTTCTCTTCTGCTACCTCTTGTATGTTCACGCTTACATACTTAGATAAGCGTTTTTTATAATCATCTATGCCTTGTTTTAAGTAGTCTTCTTTAATTTTGCCTACGGCAATAATTCGAATCTGCAATAAGCCTCCGCTAGCGATTGGGTTTCTCGATAAGGGTAACCTCAGCTACACCTTCTTTGCCATCCCTAAGGTAAGTCAGCTTAAGAGTATCGCCGACTTTACTTTGCCTGACTTCGGCTATAACCTCATCCATACTCTCGACAGCTTTTCCATTGACAGCAATTATCAGGTCCTTTGCCTTTAACCCCGCTTTGTCGGCCGGGCTTCCCTTTACGACCTCAACAACCACAGCGCCTTTTTTTATCTCCGACCCCTTTGTAACCGCGCCAATATCCGCATTTTGGCCGTAGATACCCATATATGGGTGGCTTGCTTTACCCTTCTCTATCAGCTGCTTGGCTACAGCCACAGCAGTTTCAACCGGTATCGCAAAGCCCACGCCCTCTGTAACACCGCTGCTCGATATGATCAAGGTATTTATTCCTATAATTCTGCCCTGCGAATCACTTAATGCGCCGCCGCTATTTCCAGGATTGATCGGTGCATCGGTTTGGATGAGGTTGGTATAAGTCTTTGTTTCTCCTGCACCCTCATCGGGCATACTAACCGTTCTGTTGAGCGCGCTTATTATTCCTGAGGTTACTGTATGCTCAAAACCAAATGGGCTTCCTATAGCCACGGCAATTTCTCCTACCTGAAGCTTCTTGGTTGAGCCAAACTCAGCGGCCGGCAGGCCCGTCTTATCCACCTTAATCACCGCTATATCAGTTTCGTTATCAGCTGCTACCACCTTCCCTTTCATCTCTTCGGTCCCCACAGTGACAAATATTTCTTTTGCGTCTGCTATAACATGGTTGTTTGTTATGATGTAACCATCCGTGCTAAAAATTACGCCTGAGCCAGCGCCACTTATTACGTCGGGATGAAACGTATCCTTAATCGATTGTTTAACCCTGATATTTACAATGGAGGGCTGCAGCTTTTTTGCGACTGCAGTAACTGGACTGACGCTATCTTTGCTAACCCGGATTACCTCTTTTGTGCTAACTTGATCTTGCCCACTGCTGCGGTAGACCCCAGCCGGAGTGTTACCATATAGATAAGGCACCAAAAATGCTGCGATAAGTCCACCGCAGAGTGCACTAAAGAAAGCAACCAGGACAAGGACCTTAATGCCTGGCGCCATGTAGCTGTCCCAGTTAGAGACAAAACCGGACCTCTTGGTTTGAGCAAAATCTTCCGATTCAAAATTATCATCGCCACGGTTGAATTTATTCTGCACGTACCTATCCTTTCTTCAATTTGTTAAAAGCTATACTTCCAACTAGTAATTATTATTCCCTTGTTTGCATAATAAAACAAATAAACCCGGGCAAATTCCTCAGAAAAATCTTGCGGCAGCTTTAAAATCATAGAACCTATCGCTGAAGAAATAAAAAAGGTTGGGTGGCATAAGGCAGATTAAGACTTTGCTTGGCGCCTTTTGAGATACAGATCGATCTTGCGTTTGACCCTTTGAAGGGCGTTATCGATTGATTTTACATGCCGGTTTAACTCATCGGCAATCTCCTGATATGACTTCCCGTCGATATAGAGTTTAAGAACCCGCGCCTCTAAATCGCTCAATATTTCACCAAAACTGGTCTTAATGCTCTGCATTTCCTCGCCGCTTATGACAAGGTCTATCGGATCAGCGATTTCTGTGCCGGACAGCAAATCCATGAGCATTCGGTTTGACTCATCCTCAAAATATACAGGGCTGTTCAATGAAACATACGAGTTAAGGGGGAGATGTTTTTGGCGTGTTGCAGTTTTTATTGCTGTAATTATCTGCCTGGTAATGCATAGCTCTGCAAAAGCTCTAAAAGAGGACTGTTTATCTTCCTGGTAGTCTCTGATTGCTTTATAAAGTCCAATCATTCCCTCCTGGACCAGGTCATCCCAATCGGCACCGATTAAGAAATAAGCACGCGCTTTCAATCTTACAAAGTTTTTGTATTTATTGAGAAGGAATTCGAGTGCAGCGTCGTTCCCTTTTTTGGCCGTAGCCACCAGCTGGCCATCGGTTAAAGTCTGAAAAAACGCGCCCGGAATATAATAAGACAAACCTGTTTGGACCTGCACTACTGCTCTCCTTGATCGATAAGACGCGAATAGACCGCTCCAACAACCCACTGCTGCCAGGGTTAGCCTTTAAAGGCTAAGTGAATGATTGTAATGTAGAAATTATTATAGGCGTCATATAATCGTACGTCAAGAACATGGAAGCTAAGCAACCAATTATTTAGGAAAAACTATTCCTTGATGCCTATGATCCTCTCAAGCGCGGTTCTAAGGGCGTTATCGAGTCTTTCTTCGAGTCGGAACTTCCCGCCCTTCTTGGAAAGCGACTTGATTTCTTTTTCGGTCGACTCAAGTTCGAGCAAAAGCTCACGGGAACTTTTGCGTAAAACTCCCGGTTTAAATATCACCTTTTGTTCAGTATAATCGGAGGTCGCAACTACAATATCTCCTTCGTGGTCACCCTGATGTACCAGTTGCTCGATCATCCTGTCCGCCGTCTCCCCTGTTCTGGTAAACCAGACATCGATGCCGAGTATTTCTGCGTGCTGTCGGCTTGCCGCACCGGTCTTGGCCGCATCAAAGACAAGGATGACTTTATAGTCCCCCTGTGTCTGCAAGGTAGCGAGGTCTTCTATTAGCTTAATGCGAGCAAGCTCAAGGTCACTCTCCCGCCACTTTTTGTATCTCTCCGTTGTGTATATTAAGTTATATCCGTCTACGATTAATAGCTTTTTCATAAGTGAGCTCTTTCAGCGCTGAAGTTAAATATTTCTTCCTGCAGCCTCGTAACACTGGCAAATTGTAGCACTAATCTCCCATTTCCCTCTGCCTTAATGCTTCATACATTAAAAGCGCACCAGCTACGCTTACATTTAGCGAGGATACATGCCCCTTCATAGGTATTGCAACTAAAAGATCGCATTTCTCGGCAATAAGACGTGAGAGGCCCTTTCCTTCGCTTCCTAAAACGATAGCGATCGGCATATTAAGGTCGGCTTTAAAGTAGACCTGAACGGCCTTCTCGCTTGCGCCAATAACCCAAAAACCCTCCTCCTTTAAATCGTCTATTGTATAAGCAAGGTTACTGACTTGGGCTATTTTTACATAAGCAGTCGCACCGGCAGATGCTTTGTGCACCGTAGCCGTCACAGGAGCTACCCGTCTCTTGGTTACAATTATTCCAGCTATCCCCGCTGCATCAGCGCTTCTTATAATCGCGCCAAAGTTCTGCGGGTCAGTAACACCATCTAGAAGCAAAATAACTGGTTTTTTAGCCATATCAATACCCTTGAGAAACTCCGCAAGAGAGAGATATTTATATGGCTCGACTAAGGCGATAACTCCCTGATGCGACCTTGATCGGGACAGTTCATCCAAATGCTGTCTATCCACCCTCTCAATAGAAACGCCCTGTTTATTTGCCAGGGCTTCTATTTTGCTTAGTAT
Organism: Bacillota bacterium; assembly: GCA_023511485.1. Lineage (NCBI taxonomy): Bacteria > Bacillati > Bacillota > Bacillota bacterium. The sequence continues at coordinate 99,867 of JAIMBH010000001.1, forward strand.
ATCTGATGGTTTTACGTTTTGAGCGATATATATTTTATTTATATGCTTGCGGCTCTTGAGTAGCTCGTAAACTGCCTGCCGCCCCTCTACGGTTTCCAAATTTACCACCCAATAACTGGTCTAGAGATTAATGCACCGCCCCATTTCTTGCAATGGCGGTCCCTAGAACTTTGGATAATAGTTCCTGGACCTTACTTAAGCTTCCACCTTGAACCAAGCGGAGTATCCTCTATCTCGATTCCCAACTCGCTAAGAGCACTCCTTATTCTATCTGCAATTGCCCATTCCTTATTTTTTCGAGCCTGGTTTCTGCGAGCAAGGATATTATCGATCAACTCAGATTTGCCTTTTTTGTCAATACCAGTTTCTAAGACTTCAGATGCAAGCTCGTATATAGCATCTGGAAGTTTACTTTCAATTTCTTCCGCCTCCGGCAGTGCAAGATTAAGACCCACTGCACCTGCAAGTTCCAGAAGCATCTCATCTGCCTTAGAAAGCGTATCCTTAGCAAGTATAGTCATCTCTTGCTCAGTCGCTTCGATAAATGTGTTAATTTCTTTTACCAACTCAAACAAAGATGCCAGAGCCGCCGCACTGTTGAAATCGTCGTTCATTGATTCAACGAACTTTGCTTTTGCGCTCTGAATTGCATGTTGCAGGCGGCCAGTTTCTTCGATCTGCTCGGGAATTCTTGTTACCGTCGGCGATTCCATGGCGCTTTCTATCCTTCTTCGAACGTTTAAAAACCTCTCGTACGCAGCCTCGGCCTCCCTAAGTTTTTCTGAGCCAAAGTCAATTGGGCTTCTGTAATGCGTTCCCAGTGCGAGCAGACGCAAGACATTCGGATTATGCTCTTTGAGAAGATCTCGCACTAATATAATATTGCCCAGCGACTTTGCCATTTTCTCCTCACCGATGTTGACCATCCCCCCGTGCATCCAGTACCGGACGAACTGCTCTCCAGTATAGCCCTCTGTCTGCGCAAGCTCGTTCTCATGGTGGGGAAAGATAAGGTCTTGGCCTCCTCCGTGGATATCAAAGCCGACACCAAGGTATTTTAGAGACATGGCAGTGCATTCAATATGCCATCCAGGTCTTCCCTTGCCCCATGGACTATCCCACGACGGCTCGTCTGGTTTTGCCGATTTCCACAATGCAAAATCCATAGGGTGATGCTTTCTCGGGTCGATCTCGACACGCTCTCCTGCTCTCATCTCCTCCAGAGTGCGGTGTGCAAGTTTCCCATAACCGGGAAATTTGGTGACCTCAAAGTAAACGTCGCCATCGACCTCATAAGCAAGTCCCTTTTTTATCAACCCCTCGATGATTTCAATCATCTCATTTATGTGTTCCGTCGCTTTAGGTACTATGGTAGGTCTTGCAAGCCCCATCTCGTCAGTATCTTCAGTAAAGGCAATAGAATACCGCTCGGCTATTTCTTGAGCCGAAACGCCCTCTTCTTTAGCTTTATTGATAATCTTGTCATCGACATCGGTCAGGTTGCGAACGTATGTAACTTCGTATCCTAAATACTTCAAGTACCGGTAGATAATGTCGAAAGATAAGTAAGTACGTCCATTTCCTATGTGGATATAGTTATAAACGGTTGGGCCGCATACATACATGGCAACTTTGCCTTCATCCCGCGGAACGAATTCTTCTTTTTCTCTGCTCATCGTGTTGTAAATTTTTAAGGACATCTCTAGTACACCACCAATTAACTAGCCTCTTTTAACGCCTTCTCCACTCTTGCTATTGCTTCGTCCTTATCAAGGATTTTTAAGACGTAGGGCAGCTCCGGGCCTCTTAAACTTCCTGTAAGCGCAACGCGGATTGGCATAAAAAGGTCCTTTCCGGCTATGCCACGCGGCTTAAATGCCTCGCGCAATCCATTTACCAGCGCGCGGCCGCTTTCAAAATCCAATTGTTCTTGGCTTTTCAGCTGGTCGAGAAGTACGGCAAGAACTTCGGAGGCCTGAGGTTTTTTAAGCCACTCGGCGGCTTCGGGCTCTATCTTAAATTCGCTTAAGAATATTTTAGCATATGCCGGTATCTCAGACAGCACAACGAGATTTCCGCGCACCGCCTCTACTATCTTCATCAAGTGTTCAAACTCGTCCCGGGATAGCTCACCATCTGGTACCAACCCCGCATCCCTTAGATATGGAACGCAGAGGTTGGTGAGTCTTTCTAGATCTGCCAACCTTATATGCTGGCCGTTTAGCCAGTTAAGTTTATCAATATCAAATATTGCCGGGCTTTTAGATATCCGCTCGATTGCAAAAGCCCGTGCAAGCTCGTCAAGCAAAAACACCTCGCGCGTATCCTCAGGTGCCCAGCTAAGAAGTGCAAGGTAGTTGTTTATTGCCTCAGGAAGATATCCTTTTGATCGATAATCGCTAACAGCTGTTGCGCCATGACGCTTGCTGAGTTTTCCTCCATCGGGACCAAGGATCATGGCGTTGTGGGCAAATTTTGGGACAGTATAGCCAAGCGCTTTAAATAAAGGGACGTGCCTTGCTGTGTTGGTTATATGATCCTCGCCCCTTATGACATGGGTGATCCCCATCTCGCCGTCATCAACTACGACCGCTAAATGAAATGACGGTGTGCCATCGGAGCGTAGAATAATAAAGTCACCAATAACGCTGCTTGAAAACTCAATCTCACCCCGAACCAGGTCCTGAACGATAATTTTTTCATCGGGCACGCGAAAACGTATAGCCGGCTTTCTACCCTGCGCGATGCACTCAGATTCCTGCTCCGCAGTCAAATTGCGGCAGGTTCCCTCGTATATTGGCATAAGGCCCATAGCAAGCCTTTTCTTTCTTCTCTCCTCCAACTCCTCTGGGGTGCAGTAACAGCGGTAAGCCTGGCCAGAGTGCAGAAGCTCGTTGACCCGCATTTGATACAAATCAAACCTCTCGCTCTGTCTATAAGGACCAAAATTGCCGCCAACGTCTGGGCCTTCATCCCAGTTAAGGCCCATCCAGGCCAGGTCTTCTAAGATAGAGCCCTCAAATTCGATCGTTGAGCGGCTTCGATCGGTATCTTCGATTCTAACGATAAACGTACCCTGCTCCTTTCTGGCATAAAGCCAATTTAAAAGAGCAGTCCGAGCCGTCCCAATGTGCAAATGCCCGGTTGGACTTGGTGCAAAACGCACGCGTACTTTACCCATGATTCCCTCGCTAGCCAATACTTTGCTGCTTATCGATCTAATAACTAATAGCTAATAACCGCCTCACTATATATAATCTCACTATATATAATAAACTATTAGCTATCAGCGCTTAGGCTACCGGTTTTTTTCTTTATCTTGAAGCCGGTAGCTGATAGCCTTATATCTCCTCGACTAAAACAACAGCCTGGGCTGCTACACCCTCACCTCTTCCCGTATAGCCAAGACCCTCTGTCGTTGTTGCCTTAATACTTATTCTTGAGATATCAATGCCGCAGACACCAGCAACCGATTCCCTCATCTGCTGCCTAAAAGGAGCTATCTTGGGATTTTCAAGAACTACGATTGAGTCGATATTAAACACGCGATACCCTTTATCCTTCAAGATACTAACAGTATCTTCCAACAGTTTAAGGCTGGAGATATCTTTAAACTTCATATCGGTGTCGGGAAAATAATACCCGAGGTCGCCCGCGGCAACTGCGCCTAACATCGCATCGATTATTGCATGCGTCAGCACATCGGCATCAGAGTGGCCTTCAAGACCGACATCCGATGGGATAGATACTCCCCCAAGTATTAGGGAGCGGCCTGCGGCAAACCGATGTACGTCAAAACCTATTCCTATTCTCATTCTTTCCACTTTCCAGTAACCTTTTGCCGATTTTCGATTCCAGGAGCCAAAACCCTGCTCTTAAGTATTGCTTCTGCAATTATTAAATCAGCCGGCGTAGTAATTTTAATATTCTCTTCTGAGCCCAAAACTACCTTTACCCTACCGCCAATCCTCTCCACCAAAACCGAGTCATCGGTCCCGTAAAATCCCTCGCTTTTAGCCTTCTCATGCGCGCACAACAGCGTTTCGAAATGAAACGCCTGCGGTGTTTGTATCTGCCAGGTTTGCATCCTATCAAGCGTCTCAACGATAAAGTCGTCTTTAACAAGTTTTATGGTGTCTTTAGCAGGAATGCCGGCAATGGCACCATCGCAATCGACAAGGCCTCCTGCAACGCGATTGATCAGATCGGGGTCGACAAGGGGCCTTGCCCCATCATGTACCATCACCACATCAACACCTTTAATGTCTCCGGCAGTTACGAGACCTTGATAAACTGAGTCCTGGCGCTCTTTTCCGCCAACTACCACTTTGGATACCTTAGATGCATTATATTTGTCTACAACTGAGCGACACTTATCAAGATTCTCTTCGGTTGTTATTACTATTACCTCATCAACCGAAACGGCTTGCTCAAAGGATATAAGCGTGTGCGCCAGCACAGGTTTATCTAAGAGGGGCAAGAACTGCTTGCCCCTCTTATTGCCCATACGTTTGCCTTTACCGGCGGCAACTATCAAAGCCAAGTTCATGCCTAATTTTATCCCTTGCTGTACTCTTGATCTTTCATGCGGCCAAAAATCATCCGGCCGGCCGGCGTTTGAAGTACGCTGGTCACCAAAATCTCAACTTCTTCGCCAACGTGGATCCTCCCGCCATCGACAACTACCATCGTGCCGTCGTCGAGATAACCCACGCCCTGTCCAGATTCCTTGCCCTCTCGAATAAGACCGACAAACATCTCCTCTCCCGGTAATACAACCGGTTTTAGTGAATTTGCCAGCTCATTTAGGTTTAAAACTTGAACCCCCTGGAGTTCAGCCACTTTATTCAGGTTATAATCATTGGTCAATATCGAGGATTTTGTTTCGGCTGCAAGCCGAACAAGCTTCGCGTCGACATCCGCAAGATCTGGATAATCTCTCTCCAGAATCTCAAGATGCAGCCTCGGCTCGTTCTGGAGGCTTTTAAGTATATCAAGCCCCCTTCGTCCCCTGTTTCGCTTAAGCGAATCTTCCGAATCCGCTATCATCTGAAGTTCCCTTAGCACAAATCTCGGTATTGTGAGGCTTCCCTCGATAAACCCGGTCTTTGCCACATCGGCAATACGCCCATCGATAATAACGCTGGTATCTAGCAACTTTGCTTTTCCCAGGTCAAGTTTACCGGCTTTAGTTTCATGCGTCCTTGGGATTGGTATTGATTGGAAAAATGTTTGCAAATCGTCCCTTTTCTTTAGGGCTATCCTTACACCAAGATAGCCCAGTACCACGAACGCAAACATTGCCACTAAGAATTGCACAATTTTGATCTCAAGATAGCCGAATGGTATCGAAACCAACCAGGCTAAGATAAATCCGATAAGCAATCCAAAAAGCGCGAGCATTAGATCGGCTATCGGTAGCTTGTGTATCCGATTCTCCACCCAATTCAGCGTCGTTAGTAACCGACGGCCAATAACTCCGCCTAAGACGTAACCGATACCGACTCCGATAATAACATATAGAATAATTGCAAAAACTTCATATTTGGAGAACAGGTCCGGTACATAGCCGGCATTTGCCAGCTCGTAGGCTCCAATGGCGCCGGTTACAATGAATACAATACGTATTAATTGTAACACTGCTAACACCCCTATATTTTAGCTCATGTGGATCAGCTTACTGTTTCACCTCCAATCCATTGCTTATTACCTGTACCAACTAGCATTTTAAAGAATAACACAGTTTCTATAATATAAGCTACGAGTATAGAAAATAAGAATTTAGACAGATTTAAATAGCTGGTATATTTTACCATGTAAAATAGCTATTTTGCATAGCCAATAGATCGTCAGCTACCTTGCCTAACTTGGCAACCGTTGGATTAGACGTGAATAGTATTATCTGCAAGAAAAACGGCAGGCTGGAAGCATTAGGGATGTATTTAAATGTACCTCTCAAGTATATTGTACTCTTTCAGCCTCTGCAGGCCATCTTTTATCGCCTTGGCGCGGATCGGTCCAACACCTTCAACCGAGTCTAGTTCCTCAATACTTGCATTCATAATCGACTGTAAATTATGGAACTTGGTAACAATCTTTTCTATGACATCGTTATAAAGCCTCGGTATCTTGCTGAGTAAACGGTATCCTCTAGAGTGAACAGGCTGCTCAAGAAGGTCTACTACTTCTTCGTAGCCAAGAATCTTGGCTATCTCGTTTAAATCAAGTAGTTCTTCCGGTGTCAGGTCTGCTAAAGCCTCGCTAATCTCATTTACCTTCTTTGGATCAACGGCGTAGTCTTTGATAATCATCACCGATTGCTCATCAGCGGTACCGACTAACTCATCAAGCTGCAATCTAATAAGGCGCCCTTCGGTCCCAAGCTCGCTTATGTACCTCTCAACCTCGCGAGATACCCGCCTTACCATCTCAGATCGCTGAAGAACTGTTACCACGTCAAGAAGCGTTGCCAAATCCTCAAACTCAAGCGCGCTTAAGTTGGCAAGGACCTCGTCTAAACGTATCTTATACTTCTCAAGGGTTTGTAGAGCCTGGTTTGCTTTAGCAAGAAGCACCCTGATATCTTGAAGGGCGTATTTAATACCGTCTAGATAAAGAGAGATAATATCCCTTCTCTGAGATATTGAGATTACAAGTGCCTTAGTCTGCCTTGCAACCCTCTCTGCAGTACGGTGCCGCATACCGGTCTCGCTTGTCGGAAGCGTGGGGTCTGGGACTAAGTGAACATTGGCGCGCAGAATGCGGCTTATTGCATCATCCATAATTATTGCGCCATCCATCTTGGCAAGCTCAAACAATCTCTGCGGGGTAAACTCAACCGAAAGTTCAAAGCCACCGTTGCACAGAGACTGTACTTCTTCGTAATCGCCTATAACAATCAGTGCCCCGGTGCGCGCGCTTAAGATGTGCTCCAGACCTTCTCTGAGTTCGGTGCCAGGAGCAACCTTCTCAAGTGCCCTAACCAATTCTTTTTCTTCACGGCGAGTGAACTGCATTTAAACCCCTACAAAGTTAGATTTTAGTTACATGTAGAGTTATCGTACTCCATAAGCTGAAAAACTATTCCGGTTTAACGGAAGATTTAACTTATAGCCCAATAGATTATGATAACCAATTTTTGATATTAAATCCATCGGCGAAAACTACCTAAGGGTTTATAAGAAAATGGTTCCAGGAAGAAGCAATTGAATTACCTCATTAAACAATATAGTTGAGTGCCCGCTGAACATCCCTAACCTTGATAAGGTCTAGTTTTGATCTACTCTTTGATCTAATCTCCTGATCGGGAATAATCGCATGGGTAAACCCCAGCTTTTCTACTTCTTTTAGCCTCTGTTCAAGCTGGCTTACAAACCTCACTTCACCGACTAAGCCTACTTCCCCAATGACCACTAGATTTTTTGGAATAGCAACGTCTTTATGTGCAGATGCTACGGCCAAAATGATTCCAAGGTCTGCCGCGGGTTCATTTACTTTAACACCACCTACCGCATTTACATAGATATCCTCCTGCCCTAAATGAAACCCCAATCTCCTATCAAGGACAGCAACTAGAAGCGAAAGCCTGTTGTAATCAAGCCCCGTAGCCATCCTCCGCGGCATGGATAGATATGAAGGTGCTACAAGGGCCTGCAGCTCAACAAGAAGCGGCCTTGTCCCCTCCATAGTTGCTATTACCACCGAGCCGGATGAATCCTCCGGTCTTTGGTTTAAAAAGAGCTCAGATGGGTTCGCTACTTCGATTAGCCCGGCATCGGTCATCTCAAAAATGCCAATCTCGTTGGTCGAGCCATAGCGGTTCTTAACCGCCCGCACAATCCTGAAAGACTGGTAATTGTCGCCTTCGAAGTAAAGGACGGTGTCTACCATATGCTCGAGCACCCTAGGACCTGCAATCGAGCCTTCTTTAGTAACATGGCCAACGATAAAAGTTGGAAGGTGCGTGCTTTTTGCAATCCGCATTAGATAGTGTGTGCACTCACGCACCTGAGACACACTGCCCGGGGCAGATGGTATATCGGGGTGAAACATAGTTTGGATAGAGTCGATTATAAGGATTGAGGGATCAATAGTTTTAACTTGGTGGTCGATTAATGTAACATCAACCTCGGATAGTAGGTACAAATCTTCCGATAGTGTCCCCAGCCTGCCTGCGCGCAAAGATATCTGGCGCACAGATTCCTCCCCGGAGACGATTAGAACGCGCCCTATCTTGCCCGCCAGCCGGTTTGCCACCTGAAGCAGCAAGGTCGATTTTCCGATACCCGGCTCACCCCCTATCAAGACAAGAGAGCCAGGTACTACCCCTCCGCCAAGAACACGGTCGAATTCAGAAAGGCCTGTCGGAATCCTTGTTTCATTCTCAACGGCAACACTTGTTATCGGCTTTGCCTCATCAGCGGCACTTAATTTTGATTTAGAAAGCAAAATGTCAGGCTCTAAAGGTTCCTCGACCATGGAATTCCATTCTCCACAATCGGGACACCGCCCCATCCATTTCGGGGCGGTGCACCCGCAAACCTGACATCTGACTATGTACTTTGTTTTACTCATATTTATGCTTCACGACCGCCAGTCGAACCGCCAATCTGCGCCGGCTCGAGCCTGCGAAAGTCGATCTTGCCTTCCTTTTCAGTGATGACTATCTTTTCACCTGCTTTAAAGAATCCCGCAAGCAAGCCCTCTGACAGTGGGTCCTCAACTAGCCGCTGAATAGCACGGCGCAGCGGCCTTGCACCCATCGCAGGTTCATACCCTTCCTTAACGAGAACTTCTTTAGCCTCGTCGGTGAGTTCAACTTCAATAGCCTGATCTCTGAGCTGCTTGGCAACCCTTGCAAACAAGAGATCTATAATCTTCTTGATGTCGTCTCTTGTGAGCTCGTGGAAGACGATCACGTCATCTATACGGTTTAAGAACTCGGGACGGAACGTCTTCTTAATCTCGCTCATAACCTTGTTTTTCATATCCTCATAGGAAAGACCTTCCTGGGCTTTTCCAAATCCAAGCGGTGTGCCCTTCTGGATATAGCGGGCACCTAGGTTTGAGGTCATGATGAGAATGGTATTCTTGAAATCAACCGTACGCCCCTGCGCATCAGTTAAGCGACCATCCTCGAGTATCTGCAGCAAGATATTAAAAACGTCTGGATGCGCCTTTTCAATCTCATCAAGCAATATTACAGAGTATGGGCGTCTACGCACCTGCTCGGTAAGCTGCCCACCTTCGTCATAGCCGACATAGCCCGGGGGCGAGCCGACCATCCTAGAGACGGTATGCTTCTCCATATATTCAGACATATCCAGCTGGATAAGCGCAGCTTCATCGCCAAATAGGAACTCAGCAAGCGCTTTAGCAAGCTCGGTCTTGCCAACACCGGAAGGCCCGAGGAAGATAAACGATCCACTGGGTCGCTTCGGGTCTTTAAGACCGGCTCTCGTTCTCCTGATAGCCTTTGAAACTGCTTTAATAGCCTCATCCTGGCTTATAACTCTTTTATGAAGCTCCTCCTCCATCCTAAGAAGCTTTGCAGTTTCCTCTTCGGTTAACCGGAAGACCGGAATACCCGTCCAGGTCGAAACGACTTCCGCTATTTGCTCCTCGGTAACTGTTGCCGATGGTATTTGAGCAAGCGCCTCCCAGGTTGAATCCTTCTTGCTGAGCTCAAACTCAAGATTGCGCTCTTTATCGCGAATGGTTGCCGCTTTTTCAAAATCTTGAACCGCTATTGCAGATTCCTTTTCGCGCCTCAGTGTGCGCAAATCCTCCTCGATCAGAAGGGTCTCTGGAGGAATAACCATCCTCTGCATCCGTACCTTAGATGAAGCCTCATCAATGAGGTCAATAGCCTTATCCGGAAGGAATCTATCCGCAATATAGCGGTCAGATAGCTGCGCCGCAGCTATTAACGCATCGTCGGTAATCATTACTTTATGGTGCTCTTCATAGCGGTCGCGTAGACCTTTAAGGATATCAACAGTCTCTTCGACCGAAGGTTCACCTATTTTCACCGGCTGGAACCTCCGCTCTAGAGCAGCATCTTTCTCCACATGCTTGCGATATTCATCCAGAGTAGTCGCACCTATCGTCTGCAGCTCGCCCCTTGCAAGAGCGGGCTTTAGAATGCTGGCAGCGTCAATCGCACCCTCTGCGGCGCCTGCGCCGACCAGATTATGCATCTCATCAACAAAGAGAATAACGTCTCCGCGTTCGCGGATTTCCTTCATCACCTTTTTAAGACGCTCTTCAAACTCGCCGCGGTATTTTGATCCTGCAACTAGCGCTCCAAGATCAAGGGTGTAGATCTCCTTATTTTTAAGAAGATCTGGTACCTCGTTGTTGGCTATCTTCTGAGCAAGGCCTTCGACAACCGCAGTTTTGCCAACCCCAGGCTCTCCAATAAGAACAGGGTTGTTTTTTGTCCTGCGGCATAGAATCTGCATAACACGCTCGATTTCCTTTTCGCGGCCAATGACAGGATCTAGCTTTTTCTCGTGGGCAAGCCGTGTGAGGTTACGTCCAAACTCATCGAGCAGTGACCCTCCGTAAGTCCGTCCATAAGTGCCCGGCTCACTGCCAGTTTTACCGTAATAGCCGCTCAGCAGCTGAATTACCTGATTTCTCACACGATCGAGGTCTGCACCGAGATTATATAGAACTCTGGCGGCCACTCCCTCGCCTTCTCTAATGAGGCCTAAAAGTATATGCTCGGTGCCGATATAATTGTGACCAAGCTGAAGAGCCTCGCGCAATGAGAGCTCCAGTACTTTTTTCGCCCTTGGGGTGAATGGAATATGGCCAACCGGAGCCGACGTACCCCGGCCAATTATCTCCTCAACCTGCGCACGAACATCATATAGGCTAATACCTAAGCTCTGAAGTGCCCTAGCTGCTACTCCCTCTTCTTCCCTAATCAAGCCCAGGAGAAGGTGCTCTGTTCCTATATAGTTTTGGTTTAGCATGCGCGCTTCTTCTTGTGCAAAGACAACCACTCTGCGCGCCCGTTCTGTGAATCGCTCAAACACAGCTATTCTCCCTTCTCTTAACTCTAGCTTAGCCTTATTGCACCTTCAATACAATATTTGCGCAGCTACTTAACTGTAATATCCCCATATTTATTCGGAGGCAAACAGTTAAGTCTATTTTACCATTATCCGCGCCTTGCGGCGAAAACAACCAAAGCGTCTTCTGTGGGTATAGCAATTGCAAAACTGAGCCTCAGGACCTTACCTGGGGAAACGGTAATCTTCAGGTAATCCAGCCATCAACCTTATTATCGGTATTATTGCCCTAAATCCTTATTAGAAAACAGAAATCAGAAACGGAAGCAAAAAATTAGGCTAAGAAGGGCACAATAATGGTTGAAGATTTGTTGGGACAAAAAAGCGGCCTTTGCCTTTTTATCTCTGATCCCTGCTCTGGTTCCTGATTTCTGGTTTCTAATCCTTGGATTCTGGCCGCATGTGAGGAAAGCTTATAACTTCGCGGATTGAATAATTATCAGTTAGAAGCATGACAAGCCGGTCTATCCCTATGCCAAGCCCACCTGTTGGAGGCATACCGTACTCTAGGGCCCGCACATAGTCCTCATCCACCTGCCTTGGGGCCTCTTCATCACCGTACTCACGCAGCTTAACCTGCGCCTCAAATCGCGCACGCTGGTCGATTGGATCGGTCAGCTCGGAAAAAGCCGTCCCGATCTCAAGCCCTATTATAATCAGTTCAAACCGCTCAGTCACATCCGGATTATCGAGCTTTTTCTTGGCGAGCGGACTAATCTCTGTAGGGTAATCGGTAATAAAAGTAGGCTGCCACAGCTTTCCTTCAACAAGTTTTTCAAAAAGCTCATTAATTATTTTGCCCTGTCCCCAGTGTTCTTCGGGCTCTATACCGTGGTCCCTGGCGATTTTTCGCAGCTCATCAAGGCTTTGATTTAACGAAACCTTAAGCCTTCCGTATTTCTCTATCGATTCGACCATTGTCAGACGCTGCCACTCTCCGGAGAGATCGACAGGTTGATCCTGGTACATAAGTTTTAGCGTGCCAACAGCCTGCTCGGCGGCATATTTGATAAGCGACTCGCACAAATTCATCATATCTGCGTAATCAGCGTAAGCCTGGTATACCTCAAGCATTGTGAATTCGGGATTATGCCTGACCGAGAGACCCTCATTCCTGAAGTTCCTATTTAGCTCATAGACGCGCTCCATATCGCCCACTATTAGCCGCTTTAGATATAGTTCCGGGGCTATGCGCATATAGAGGTCAATATCGAGCGCTTCATGGTGAGTTATAAATGGCCGCGCCGCGGCACCACCAGCAATTGGCTGAAGCATAGGGGTCTCTACTTCAATGAAGCCACGGTTATCAAGCCATTCCCGTATGGCCTTAACTACCTTATTTCGTGTAAGCAAAGTCTGCCTGGCCTGGGGATTTATAATGAAATCAACATAGCGCTGGCGAAACCTGGTCTCTACATCCTTTAAACCATGCCATTTTTCAGGAAGCGGCCGCAAAGACTTTGTAAGCAATGTATAGGATTCTACACTTATCGAAAGCTCGCCCCGCCTGGTTTTGAATATCTTGCCGGTTACACCGATAATATCTCCGATATCATACTCAAGAAAATTACGGTACCCTTCTTCACCAAGCGTGTTTAGCGATAGAAAAAGCTGGATGCTTGCCGTGCGATCCTTTATCACCATAAAACTGGCTTTACCGTGCCTGCGAATGGCCATAATACGACCTGCAACAGTCGTCGACTCACCAGTCTGCTCTCCTGCCTCAATTGAGCCAAATTTGTGGATGATATCCTCGATGAGGTTTGTGCGGTTGAATTTAGATTTAAATGGATTTTCGCCAGAAGCTTTGATTTTTTCTAGCTTCTGGCGCCTTATCTTCATTACTTCACTAATATTTTCAGTAGCCTGGAGCTCGGGCTCTTTTCCCATTATCTTTTGGTTGCGACCTTCTTGCTAATAGGATTCTTGCTAACTTTTAGTATTTTATACTCTAGGAAACCCTCAGGCACGCGAACCTGGACGGTATCGCCTGCCTTCTTGCCCATTATAGCACGACCTACCGGTGATTCGTTAGAAATTTTATGATTCGTTGGGTCGGCTTCAAATGAGCCCACGATTTGATACTCTTCCTCTTCATTGGACTCAATATCAAGTAGGAGAACAAAAGAGCCTATGGCAACATTGCGGGTTTTGCTGCTGCCGTTATCCTCGATAATCTTAGCCATCGAGAGCATGTCATTAATTTGAGCAATCCTGCCTTCAACAAAAGCCTGCTCATTCTTTGCATCATCGTACTCTGAGTTCTCGCTTAAATCCCCAAACTCAATAGATTCTTTAATCCGCTGCGCCACCTCCTTGCGGCGGATTGTTTCTAAATAGCGCAGCTCCTCAAGCAGCTTATTATGACCATCACGCGTAAGAATAATCTCTTTTTCTGGCAAGACCTTTCGCTCCTTTACACGTAAGAGCACTTTTTAGTAGTGCTGGCTTCACGTGAAACTAGCTACGTATTATAAAAAAATGCTCCTTACTTGTCAAAAAATTCCGCCCTTTTTATTTTTGGACAAATGTTTACCCAAAAATAATTTGTAGCTGGATTATAATTAAGGCTTGTAGTGCAGATATACCACGAACAGTACAGATTTAGAAGTAAGAAAAAGCTTTAACTCTAAAATCTTTAGAATATTATCGGCCGATTTCGGCCAATTTATAAGCAAAATTTGTTACTTGCTTACCGGTATGATAAAACCCAGCCTGCGTAGCACTGCAACAGTATTTTGCCGTCCTTTTACCGTCCGGCAACAGCTTTGAGCTTTGCGTTTTCCCGCACCTTATTTATATGGGCATCAGAAAGCTTTTTATCGAAGCTTCTTAGAGCCGCCAGCTTAAAGCCATGCTTTTTAGCCATCTCAGACATCTCGTTTACTTTTTTTATTGATATATCCTTGCCAATGGTATAGCTTTCATATTTTCCCTCAAGAGCCAGCAGCATCGTTTCCGCAATGCAGCCCAGCCCAAGCCCTTTAGGCAGGCCAAGAACATCATAAAGGTCTACATTCCCAGGAATTTTTGTAAGACCCCCATCAATAACTAGAACATCTTTCCTCATCTTTGTAACAGCCTCCGCTACGTCACGAGGACGTGCAACGTCGCAGATGACCGCACCGGGCTTAATATCATTGGGGTTAATGACCGCATCGACCGCACCTGTAACCGTTATAATTACATCGGCAGGTCGAATAGCGGAAAGAGAGCTTGAAATCTTCACTTGCTTGTTCTTGTTCGATATGCGTTCGCCCAGCCTTGCAAGCCTGCCCTGATTCCTACCAATAAGTATTACTTCTTTAAATTGATCGGCTAGGAGCTCGGCAGCCGCACTTCCAATAGACCCAGTAGCACCAACAATAGCCAGGGTTGAAGAATCAAGGTTTATGTCCATCCTCCTTGCAGCCTCTATTGTACCCTCGATAGCAAGAACAACCGTGTAGGTATTACCTGTTGTGACCGGCACGCTGGTCATCTCATCAACCAACCTGCCACCCTCTCCCGGAATTGCGGTAAAGGCTCCCAGCCCTATTATGCCCGCACCCTCTTTCCTGCCCATTTCACAGGCTTTCACTATTTTCTCAATCACATAATCCTGATCTAAATCATAAAATTGGTGCGGAAGAAACGGCACAACAATAAACCATCCGATCGCCTCTTTTCCGGTAACAGACCTAACTCCGGTGATCTCTGAGAAAATAAGGGGTCTGCGTCTTCTCAAAACGCTGGCAACCACCCTTGGCGAGACCTTCTTGGCTATTTTATATTTCTTAGTCACGTGTTCTATATTCATTGGGTGGACTAAAAATCCAAATGTTTCCATGTAAACTCCTTCATTTAAACTTTAAGCTGCCATCTATCAGAAGGAAAATGGTTACTGGTTTAACAGACCAAGCTGATAGCTAAAACCTGACAGCCTAAAGCTTCCTTAATTAAGCCTTTCAATCCTCGGTTTATAATCGAGCTTCTTTAGGATTTCCAGATAGTCCTGTGAACTTACTTCTTCCCACTTTTTATCTAAAAGTGCCAATAAGGTAGCTTCAAGGACGTTCGTGCCAAATGAACGGCCGTTGAAAACAGGAGTAGTGGTTATCAAGAGCTCCACACCCCGTGCCTTCATATCATCAACATCCTGTTGGGTTGTGGTGTTGGTAAGTATCCACTTGCCCCTCATGTCTTTTGGCATGTATTTGCGAATAAAAAGATAATCCCCCGCTATGATATCTGATTCGTAGTAAAACCGCGCATATTTGTCAGATGAGTTATTTTCCTGCTTGCTGCCTGTCGGGTAAAGTATTTTAAACGGCATCTTAGTAACAACCGGCAAGATTATTTTAGCAAGCATCTTAAAATTATCCATCGTACGGATTGGAATAGGTATGTTAAGCCCAAAGATAAGATCGCCAAATATAATCTTGCAGCCAAGCCCATGCAGAGCCTCAGCCATTCCAAACCTATCGACCGCACTCACCATTAGTACCGATTTAGTCGATAACGGAAGTCCCTCTACTTCAGCAAGGAATCGTATCGTCTCACGCTCAAGTGAGTCTTTAAGACCGCTGCCATCAACAACCGGCGTTTTTTTGACAACCTTTCTTAGCCTCTGTGCATCCCTTATAACATAGCGCTTTCCATCAGCATACAGGTAAAGATCTATCCCACCGAGCCCAATCGCATCGACTTTGCCATCAAGGTCTTTTAATAGTTGCATGGCTCTGGATAAATCGCCATCGGTTCCAATTCGCTCTATGCAAAAATCCTCACCGAGCAGACTGATATTAACTTTATGATTTCTTTTTGAAGATCCTAAACTTGCGCTTACTATAGTCTTCACTGTTCCGCTCTCTTCCCTCGGTCACGCCCGCAAGTACGTCATGTAGAGCCTGTTGATCAACTTTACGGTCTCTTCTTATGGGTGAGCTTCCAATTGAAATCCCCACCACTTCACGGTCGAGTATCTTCTCAAGCATTGCAATACGCTTATCTGATGCCAGAAACACCACAACATCGTAGTCTTTAAGACCCGCAAGCAGAGCGAGAAGCTCATTGAAGATCTGGGCTCCGCTTTTTCTTCGCACGTATTCTTTGCGCTCGGTATCACTTAAGAAGTAAATAAAATCAACCGCAAATTCCTGTGCAACTTTCTCAAGTTCTTCCTTATTGGCAATCGGAAAGCCAACTACTGCAATCCGGTTTCCCCTTCTTACCTCGCCAAGGCCTTCAAGGTGGGAAACAAACGAGCGCTCCAGTCCAAGAGCTATAGCCACTTCTTGTTGGGTCGCCCCGACTGCTCGCCTATGTAGAATCTCGCTGATTATATTTACAAGCCGGTCACGATCGATGATCTTATCGCCTATCCTATGAAGCTTCATGTCGCTTTCCTTGTGCACAATTTTGTGTACATTTTATACCAAGCAGGATAATTGTTCAACAAAAAAGGCCTTGCCTTCTTCACCTACTGCTATGGTTCTTTTGAGGCAAGGCCTTAATCTACCGCAGCTTACCAAATTTCGTTGATTAACTGCTCACGCCGGCACAGTATCAAATTGTTAATTTTCAGGGCGCTCACCTAACTCAAGCTTAAGGGTCATTCTTTTGCCATCGCGATAGATTTCAAGAGGTATCTTCTCACCTACTTTATGCTTATCGATAAAGTCGAGAAGGTCATCCATGTTAGTCACGTTTACGTTGCCTATCTTAACGATAATATCTCCACCGACCGGGTATTGCTCTCCTGTATCGGTGTCAATGCCGACCTGGGAACCTCTAAGTCCTGCTTTATCTGCAGGACCGCCCGGCATGACCTGGATTACCATGACACCCTTATCAACTGGGGCTTTTACAAGGTCAGCAAATGCTTTGTCCATTTCCCGCCCAGCAATTCCGATCCATGGGTGGCTTGCCTTGCCATTCTTACTGATTTGCTCAGCAATTTGCTTGACCGTATTGCTCGGGATGGCAAAAGCTATGCCAGCAAAATCACCTGATTGCGTATAAATCTGAGAGTTTATACCGACAACTTCACCGAATGCATTAAGAAGCGGTCCGCCGCTGTTTCCAGGATTTACTGCCGCGTCGGTTTGGATTGCACCTCTTATCTGAAACCTCCGGTCGGCCGAGTCGATTGTCCTATTTATCGCACTGACTATACCCTGAGTCATTGTGCCATTGAGTTCAAATGGCGAGCCTATTGCATAAACCGTGTCTCCAACTTTAAGTTTCGAGCTATCGCCCAACTCGAGAACTTTTAAATTCCTTTTTCCGGGGTCAATTTTTAGAACGGCAATATCGGTACTGGGGTCGGTTCCCAAAAGCTTTGCCTCAACTTCATCCTTATCGTTTAAGAGAACCATTATTTTACTTGCCTTAACTCTTGAGTCCTGAACTACGTGAGCATTAGTTACAATAAGCCCCGATTTATCGATCACAAAACCTGATCCGCTAGCCTCTTTCTCCTGTGACGGCAGAGGTATAATAAAACCAAAGAAATCGGATGATCTGTTCTGGGTAAAGGTCGATTTTATATGAACTACGCCCGGCGCAAAATTCTCATAGATAGCTTCAGCAGAAAGCTCTCCTGCCGATTTTTGCTGCCGCACCACTTTTGAGAGATTAACCGTCTGTCCAGTATCTGCAGGCGCCACCGCATTCATCGCAAAGAAGACCAATAAACCTCCCAACACCGCCGAGACGAAACTAGTTAACACCGTTTTCCACACAGATATCCTTCCTTTCAATTTAGCTGTCAATGATCAGCTGTCAGCTTACCAACTAAGCTAACAGCTGAGGGCTGATTGCTATTCTAAATCAAAGTTTTAAATTTCTTGCGAATTTCCAGTGAATTTTTGTGTGTCCTATGCTTTGTTTCTCTCGTAAATCCTTTGCAGACCGGTAAGAGTAAGAGTCGGGTCAACAGCGGTTACACGAGTACACTCCGGAGCTATAAGGCCCGCAAGCCCACCGGTCGCTACGACTTGACCTACCGGGCCCATCTCAAGCTCAAATCGCTCTATGATTCTATCAACCAATCCTCCGGCTCCAATAAGAACTCCCGATTGAATGCTTGCACGCGTGTTCTTGCCGATAGCGTTTTTCGGCGGCGCCAAGTCGACTCTGCAGAGCCTAGCAGCACGGGCAAATAAAGCCTCGGAGGATACCTCAACGCCAGGGGCAATCGCACCGCCCAGGTATTCACCGCGCCCAGTCACCGCGTCAAATGTAGTGGCAGTTCCAAAATCTACGATTATTAGCGGACCACCGTAGATCTCAAATCCGGCAACAGCATTGGCAATTCTGTCCGCCCCAACTTCCTGCGGGTTATCATAAAGAATTGGTACCCCTGTGTCAGTATCGGGGCCTACGACCAGGATATCCTTTTTCAATAAATTAGACGACATATCAATAAGCGACGTGGTAACTGTTGGTACCACCGAAGCTATTGCAAGCGACTCTATATCGTTAAGGGCAAAGCCGCCCAATTGAAAAAGGTTTGAAATAGTAAAGGCCAGCTCATCAGCTGTTGCCCTGCGGCTTGTCGCAATCCTCCAGTCTGCCTTGAGCTGCCTTTCTTCAAAGCAGCCAATTACGGTGTGTGTATTTCCAACGTCTATAACAAGCAACATCTGATTCAGTAACCACCCGCCTTCTTAAAATATCTTTGCAGATAAAGAAATAATATGCTCAATTGCAGGGTATGGCAAGTGTGTTGAAGCTCTCACGATTCAGCAGTAGTTAAAGTTTTATCAAAACGAATAGCCGGGTGAATCTCTCAGCCTAAATTAAAACCCTATCCACGTGACATTTTCATCACTGCGTGCGGTCGGCTCGGGGTCGCTTTCACGATAACCTATCGGCATTACGGTAACAAGTTCGTGGTCTTTCAAGCCGAGAAAAGCCATTATTTCGGTTTCTACCCATAAGGCCGATGTTAAACAAACTGTTCCTAAGCCTAAAGACCAGGCCATGAGTTGGATATTTTGGATAACCGCAGCGCACGATATCAGATCTACTTTATGGGCATACTTGTTGATTTTCCTAGGGGTAGTAATGAAAATAACAGCAGGTGCCCCTCCGAGATTCTTCGCAAAGTTGGATATGTGCTCCATGCTTATATGCTCAGACATCTCTTTTGGATAAAGCGCCATGATATCAGCCAGATATGCAGGAAATTTGCGGATTATTTTTACTACATCATCCCGCTGTTTACCTGCTACAACAATTATATGCCAAGGTTGGCTATTTAGCGGTGATGGCGCAGCAATACCAGCCCTAACTACCTTTTCCAGCAACTCCCGAGGCACAGGGTCTGGTAAAAATTTGCGAACTGTGCGCCGCGAAAAAATCGCTTCCTCGAGCGCCATTGAGGCTCCCTGTATTGTTAAATCATTAAGAGCCATAGTTATCCCCTAAAAACCTTATTAGCACCGGCATTCTACTAGAATATACCATACATTGTTAATAAAATAGCATACTTGTGTGGTAAAAATTTTAAACTTGCGCAATTAACTTCACTGAACCAAAAAATCACTCGACAGGGTTAACCGCATAGGTGGACCTGCAGAAGGATGCAAACCACTCGCATTCGGTGCATATTGCGCAGAATAACCCCCTGTCCACAGCCTCTTTAACTTTTGAACGAAGAAATTGGGATACGGAAACGGTTCCAGGGGTAATTTTTAGGATTTTCAAAACCTGCCTATCCATATCAAGTACACGCTTTTCTGCCTTTGTGCATGTTGTCCCAATAAGGTGGGGGCAACATGCACAGATATCGTCTGCACGTTCGGTAATTCTTATAGCCTGAAATGGGGATTTACAGGCTTCTACAATACGGTGCATATTCTGCACAAACGCATCGCTATAGCCTCTTCCGGCAAAGGTGTAGATACAGAGAAGATGGTGCCCTCTTAAGTTAATCGGCTTGCTCACCTGTTGCAAGTCCTACCCCCCTGGCAACAGCAGCTGCAACAAAAGCTTTTATCATGTCCAAAAGGATAAATGGAGCAGCCCCTAAAAGTATTGCTTGAGAAAGCGCCAGTTTATTAACAAAGGCAAGCTGCAGGACACCTAAGAGATAGATAATAAATACCCCTGCGACCATGGCTATGGTAAGTCGGAGGGTATTTACCTTACCCTTTGAGATAATGAAACCAACAATGCACGCTGCAGCTATAAAACCAAAAAGATACCCCCCGGTCGGACCAAAAAGAACGCCCAACCCTGCGGTGCCTCCAGCGAAAACAGGAAGCCCCACTACTCCCATTAAAACATACACTAGCATACTTAGCGCACCGTAAGCAGGACCGAGAGTAGCCCCGGCTAGGAGCGAGAAAAAAACCTGCAGGGTCAAGGGAACTTCTGTAAAAGGCAGGCTCACCTTAATAAGAGAAGTTGCAGCAGTAAGTGCAGCTATTAACGCTGCTTTTACCATGGCAGATGTGTTCAAAGTGCTCTCCTTTCTAATTGTAAACCTATTATATATTATGGTTTACAATTTTATAGGAGTTGCCCTTTAAGTCAAGCGCTTTTTAACAGTGACATCCCCCGCCGCAAAGGATTTTATACCGCCCTTTGGCAGCTTAATCCGGATAGACCCATAATCGTCAATACCTACAAACTCGCCTTCGACTGCTCCGTAGAGCATGCTAAGGGAAATATTTTTATGAAGCATCGTGCACCTGCTAATCCAATCCTTTTGGATGCCCTTCCAATCACCATCAAGAAGACGGTTATACCCCTGTTCAAGTTCAAAAAGCAGGCTGGCAACAAACTCGCGCCTATTTATTTTTCTGCCCAAAGCCTCAGAAAGGGTTGTCGCGTGCTTCCTGCTATCTTGAGGGATTCTGCTTAAGCTAAAGTTCGCATTAATGCCAAAGCCTATGATTAAGTAATCTATCTTATCTGCCTGTGCAGTTAACTCAAGCAATATCCCGCTGACCTTCTTGCCTTTTATTAAGATATCGTTTGGCCATTTTATCTCAGGCTTGATCCCAAGGGTCTCAATGGTCTTTGCAGTAGTAACCGCTGCAAGTATAGGAAATCTTGAAGCCTCAGCTGGCAATATATTGGGGCGCAGAATTACTGAGAGCCAGATGCCGCCCATCGGAGACGACCAGCTACGGTTAAGACGGCCTTTCCCCCGGCTCTGCTTCTCTGCAACTACAACAGTGCCTTCCTTCTCACCATCTTCCGCCAAAACTTTGGCAACATTATTAGTTGAATCGACAACCGTTTCATGAACAATCCTTTTGCCGATATATTTTGTTTTAAGAATCGGTATTAGCTCCTCGGGGATGAGTATGTCTGGGGATGATACAAGCCTGTAGCCAAGCCTTGAAACCGCCTCGATCTCATATCCTTTTCCCCTTAAGTTGTTGATATGCTTCCAGATAGCTGCGCGAGAAATTGATGATTCACTAGCCAGCTCCTCGCCTGATAAATACCCGTCGTGTTTCTTAAGCGCTTTTATGATTGCTACTTCAGTCGATTGCTTTTTCACGGCTCCTCCTGACTACGTAGTAGATAACAAATATGATGATTAGTATTAAGATAAGTATACTAAATCTGCTGAAAAGCTTCTTGATTAGCGGCCAGTTCCGCCCAAAGAAAAACCCCACAAGACCTAACCCAACTGTCCATGTGATAACTGCGGCAGCAGTGTACGCCAAGAACTTGGGAAAATCCATCTTTGCCGCACCGGCAAGAAGCGGTATAAAAGTACGTAAACCTGCAGCAAATCTTCCGATAAACACCGTCTTTGTACCGTGTAAATCGAAGTACTGCTCAGCAGCCTTAATTTTCTCGGGCGATATAAACCTGCCCCAAAAACCCTCACTAAATCGCTCCCCAACTTTTTCAAGAAGGGGACGCCCTCCTTTCCGGCCTATAAAATAGCCGGCAATATTGCCGGCTATTGCTGCAATAACTGCAGTAGCTATGACATAGAATATATTAAGTTGACTTTGTGCGGCAAAAGCTGCACCAAGAATTAGGACCGTCTCCCCAGGAATCAACAGCCCCAGCAAGAATAGGTTCTCAAGAAACAGCACGGCAAAGATTACAAAATAGCCGTAACTGCTAAAGTATCGGATCAGTGTATCTGTGATTGCAGCTTCATTCATCTTAGGCTCGCTTTGATCGCAATCCTTACGTACCAAGGTTCAAATATACCAGGGTCTTTTGTTGTTAACTTTGGCACCTTGACATATTTAGACCCATGGTCTGTGACACAGCTGCACTGGCAAACTGCAACACTAGTTAATAATCTCCATTGATATATCCAATGGTTTTGCTGCTTGGGTAATGGCACTGGTTGAGATGCGATCGACTCCAGTTGCGGCAACTTCAGCTATGTTGGCTAGCGTAATGCCGCCGGATGCCTCCTTGATTGCCTTATCCCCTATTATAGCAACCGATTCCTTCAAGTGCTCAATATCCATATTATCAAGAAGTATTATGTCGGCCCCGGCGTCAAGGGCAGCCTTAACCTCATCTAAAGTCTCTGCTTCAACTTCAACCTTTAAATCAGGATAAGCTTCTCTTGCTTTTTTTACTGCCCTTGCTATATCTCCGGCAATTCTAATGTGGTTATCTTTGATAAGAATCTGGTCAAAAAGACCAAAGCGGTGATTGACCGCGCCACCGACCGATGTGGCGTATTTCTCCAGCAGCCTTAAGCCCGGCATCGTCTTTCGCGTGTCCAGGAGTTCGACTCCATATTTATCAATTTTTTCTTTAAACATGCGGGTTTCGGTAGCAATACCGGAGAGATGCTGCAAGAAGTTAAGCGCCACCCTCTCGCCCCCAAGGATGGCCAGTGCGTCCCCTGAAACTTCAGCAATTCTAGTGCCGGAGCTAACAAAGTCGCCCTCGTTTACCAAAGGCAAAAAAATCGTATTTTTATCTAGGTAACTGAAGACTTTTTCTGCAACCGGCAGTCCTGCTATCACACCGGGGCTTTTGGCAAGTATCTCAGACCTTATGCTAACACCGTATCCAATCACAGATTTGGAGGTGGTATCTCCTGCCTCGCCGAAATCTTCCTCAACCGCCCGCTTCACTGCAAGCTCCACCTCTTTTTCAAATTCCCGGCTCGTAAAAATATTATCCTGCAAGGGCTTCCTCCATAATGCGATGCTCTAAATGGCGGATCCACATATCGTTTGGTTTGTTATAGTCTTCCCGGAAATGAACCCCGCGCGACTCTTCCCTCCAGAGTGCGGACCTTGCAATCAACCGTGCAACAAGCAACATGTTCTGCAGCTCAAATCCAGCCGAGTCCGAAAACTCGGTCTGCAATATAGCAGCTTTTTTGTCAAGTTCGGCTATAGCATGTGAGAGACCCTGCTTGCTGCGAACGACACCGACAAAGCTGGTCATTAGCTGCTGTAACCACCGGCGCTCCTCCTTAATATCTAGATCTACTTCAGGTCTCTTGATCTGGTAGCAAATGCTTACCTCATTGATAGGGCTTTCCTCTTCTAGCATAAGCTTGCGTGTTATCGTGTCGATAATGCGCTTGCTAAATACCAATCCCTCAAGGAGGGAGTTGCTTGCCAGGCGGTTTGCACCGTGCACGCCGGTGCATGCCACTTCCCCGGTTGCATACAGCTCTGCAATATCGGTCTGCCCATTTAAGTCGGTTTTTACTCCACCTATCGTATAGTGAGCTGCAGGTCGAACCGGAATCAGGTCCTTAGAGATATCAATGCCGGCCTCTAAGCAGTGCCTCCAAATTGTTGGAAACTTCTCTTTTAAAGTGGTCTTCGGAATATGTGTTGCGTCCAGATACACCGGGCCTTCATTGCATTTTTTCATCGCCTGGATCATCTCGCGAGTCACTATATCCCTAGGCCCGAGCTCAGCCAACGGATGCCTCCCAATCATAAACCGCTCGCCATTGCAATCCCTTAAATATGCCCCCTCCCCGCGTAAAGCTTCCGTGATAAGAAAACGCGGCATTGAGTCGTCATCAAGTGCAGTGGGGTGAAACTGTATGAATTCCATATCAAGCAAAGTTGCTCCGGCTCGGTAGGCCATAGCCATTCCATCGCCAGTAGAGATCTTTGGATTAGTCGTAACAGAAAATACCTGCCCTGCACCACCAGAGGCTAAAATAACTGCTCTTGCCAAGTGCAGTACAAGCCGGCCAGACTGCTCATCAAGACAGATTACACCGACACATCGCCCTTTATCCACTACAATATCAAGTGCAAATCTATGCTCAAAAACCTGCACACTTTGCCAGGCACTAGCTGTCCTTATCAATGTCGCCTCGATCTCGCTTCCAGTTGAGTCTCCCGAATGTAAAACCCGTGCAAGACGATGCCCGCCTTCCCTTGAAAGGCCGATCTGATTACCATCCCAATCAAAATTGGCTCCAAGCCCGATAAGTTCACCTATGCGATCCGAAGCCTCATTTACAAGAACATCGACCGCATTTTGGTCGCAAAGCCCGGCTCCGGCTTCCAGAGTATCTTTTAAGTGCAGTCTTGGAGAATCCTCGGGGCTTATTGCAGTTGCCACCCCTCCCTGGGCATACCAGGTTGCCGTTTCTTTAAGCTCACCCTTTGTGACAAGCGCAACGTCGAATTGCTTAGATATCCCCAATGCAGCAGAAAGACCCGCTACGCCGCTGCCCACAACAACGACATCGGTCTTTACTTTATCTAATTTTTCGGAGTTGAAGTTAACTAGGTATCTAGGGATCATTTTCTCAAAACGCCATCAGCCTACAGTTTTCAGCTATCAGCTTGTCTCATAAAAGCTGATGGCTGATAGCTAAACTATTTCCAACATCCTATCTATCGCCAGCTTTGCACGCACTGCTATATCTTCCGGTACTTTTATTACATGCTCCATATCCTGCAGGGCGAATAAAACCTTCTCAAGGGTAGTCCTTTTCATATTCGGGCATACCGCACGCTCGTATGCTGGGTAGAATTTCTTTCCGGGATTTTCTTTTTCAAGCCGGTGAAGTATTCCAACTTCCGTACCGATAATAAACTCCTCGGCATCTGTTTCCCTGCAGTACCGCAGAATCCCTTCAGTACTGGCTACTGCGTCGGCAAGCTCAACCGTTTCGGTTAAGCACTCTGGGTGAACTACAACTAAAGCCTCTGGGTGCGCTTCTTTCTGCTTCACTACCTCCGCTGCGGTTATCCTGCGATGTGTCGGACAAAAACCTTTCCAAAGGTGTATCTTCTTTGATGTTTTTGTCGCAGCGTAATAGCCTAGATGCTGGTCCGGAGTAAAGATAATCTCATCAGAATCGATCGCCTCTACAACTTTTAGCGCATTTGCCGACGTGCAGCAGTAATCGGTCTCAGCCTTTACTTCAGCACTAGAGTTCACATAGGTTACAACCGGCACTCCAGAGTGCAGTGCTTTGAACTCACGCAGTTGCGCCGCTGTTATCATGTCTGCCATCGGGCAGCCCGCATTTATATCAGGTAGAAGAACGGTTTTCTGCGGCGAGAGAATTGCGGCTGTCTCGGCCATGAAATGAACCCCGCAAAAGACAATGATATCGGCATCTGTACTGGCCGCCTGCTGGCTCAAACGGAGAGAATCGCCGACAAAATCGGCAATATCTTGAACCTCGCCTATCTGGTAATTATGAGCAAGGATTATCGCGTTTTTTTCTTTCTTAAGCTTAAGAATCTCGTTAATCATATTAAGATCACAGCTATCCAAACTTAAAAACCTCCGATTTTAATGGTTGCTCAGTTGCCAGTTGACAATGCTGCAGTTAATATTTCTTTCTGCAGCACTACTTCACTAAGTAGCACTGAGCAACTCTCAAGATATTATACTGCCCTCAAGTTCAAACTGCCAATTTTCTTAATGCCCTGCCCTGCGACTTTATCTAGATATGCGCGGATAAAACCGTTGCCGGGCAGCTCAATATCGGGCTCTATCTCAACCAACGGCACCAGAACAAAAGCCCGATTTAGCATCTCAGGATGCGGGACCTTAAGGTCTTCCTCGTCGATCTGGGCTTCGCTGTAGATTATGATATCGACATCTATTGTTCTGGGTCCCCAATGCAATTGTCTTTGCCTCCCCAGCTTTGCCTCAACCTTCTGGGCAAGGGCAAGCAAATCATGTGGAGAAAGGCCGGTTTTAACTTTAACTATTATGTTATAAAAGTTGCCCTGCGGCACATCTCCAATAGGCTCGGTTTCATAAACTGAAGAAACTTTTATAATATTTACGCCTGGTGTAGTCCCTATTATCTGTACCGCCTCTTTAAGATATCCCTGGCGGTCGCCCAGATTTGAGCCCAAACTTAAATAAGCTAGCTCCATATATACCACGCTTAAGATTTCTGCCTTTTTATGGCGTCGGCTACTTTACATGCCCTGGCAACATTTATTACATCATGCACGCGAACAATGTTTGCACCCTGCGTAATGCCATATACTACACTTGCAATCGTACCCTCGACTCTCTCCTCCGGGCCGAGGTCAAGAATCTTGCCGATAAATGCCTTGCGTGACGTGCCAAGCACTATTGGATATCCCAGGCTCTTAAATTCTGCAAGACGGTTTATTATCTGCAAGTTGTGTTCCATTGTCTTTCCAAAGCCAATGCCGGGATCAATCAGTATTTTGTTCCGGTCGAGGCCGGACTCAACAGCTTTTTCCGCCTGCCTATCCAACCAGTCACAAATCTCTGCCACAACATCTTCATATGACGGGTTTAACTGCATATCGCGCGGCGTCCCCTTCATATGCATAATAATCACCGGGACATTGTGCTCAACCGCAACCTTAATCATGCCTTCATTCCGCAAGCCGCTAATATCGTTAATTATCGAAGCACCCGCATCTAGCGCCATCTTTGCCACCTCCGGCTTGTAGGTATCGATAGAGATGGGAATATCAATTTTACCGGCCAGCGCCTCGATAACCGGTATTGTGCGGTTAAGCTCCTCTTCCAAAGATACGGGCTCCGCACCCGGCCGGGTCGACTCACCGCCGATATCGATAATATCGGCGCCATCGGATACCATTTGCCGTGCATGAGCAATTGCTATATCCCGCTCAAAGAACCGACCGGCATCAGAAAACGAATCCGGTGTTACGTTTAAAACGCCCATGATATGGGTTTTTGCAGAGAGATCGATTGTAAACCGACCTGCTCTTAGTACCGGCGGTCTGCTGTCATAATTGCTAAGCACCGTTACTATTTTTTGCGCAAGCTTTGGTAAGCCAAAGGGCTGCAAGGAGAGTTTCTGGCACAGCTCATCAAACTGGCGAAGTGTTCCCATCAGGATCATATCGACCTCGTGCAAATCCATTTTATAAAGGTCCCAGGGAGCCGCAGCCTCCCCGCCGCGCGAGAGCATCTCCTGCTTTACTATATTTGCAGCGCGGGGATCTATACCGGATATTTTTATAACACGGTGGATCGCCTTAGGAGCCATTATTCTTATGCCATGTGTGGATACCCTGAGCTTTTTTAGCTCCTCCTCGGCAACGTGGTGGTTTTCTATATTTATAACTCTAGGATTCATCCTTATCTTTTTCCCTAATACAGCCAAGTAGCCGGCAATATTGAACAGCCTTTATCTTCCATTTATCAGCGAAAGCGCCTCCATACGCGCTGCCGTGCGCTTTCTAAACTGACCTCTTACAGCAGATGTGACCGTTACAGCACCCGGCTTCTTAACGCCGCGCATCGTCATGCACAAGTGCTCGGCCTCAACAACAACCATAACCCCTAGCGGATTTAGGGCCTCGACTAAGGCGTCAGCTATCTGGGTTGTAAGTCTTTCTTGGACCTGAAGCCTTTTAGCGAACACATCGACAATTCTAGCCAGCTTACTGATACCTGTAATACGACCATCCTCACTAGGTATATAAGCAACATGAGCCTTTCCGATGAAAGGCATCATATGATGTTCGCAAACTGAATAAAGCGGGATATCCCTTACCATAATCATCTCGTCATGATCTTCTCCAAAAGTTACACCCAAAACCTCGATAGGGTTCTGAGTCATGCCACTTAAGATCTCCTCGTACATGGCCGCCACGCGCCTCGGCGTGTCTCTTAGGCCCTCACGCTCAAGGTCCTCACCAATCCCTTCAAGGATTAGCCTAACCCCCTGCTGGATTTTCTCTTTATCCAATTAATAAGCTCCTTTCAGCTTATTTTGCCTTAGATATACTAAGCAGCCCTAAAGGGCTGCACTACTTCTGGATTCTGGCCTCTGACCTCCCAGCTTCTCCCTATTATTATGCCATATTTAGGAATTTTTGCGAATAAGTAAAGACAAGAAAGGCCACCTTTGAGGTGGCCTTTCTTATTAATCAAGCTTTAAGATTAGCCTTCAACTGGTCTTAGCTTGCCTGGGATATCTACTGCTCCCTTGGCTGGCTTGGCCTCAGCAGCAGCTTCATGCGCTTTACCCTCTGGGGTAGCTTTAGCGCCATTAAGCAGCTCTTTACCCTCGAGAATACGCTGAAGCTCCTCTTTTTCGAGAGTTTCTCTCTCGATCAATGCTTTTGCGATATTGTCAAGAACTGCTCTTTTCTCGGTCAAAATCTGCTTAGCTCTCTTAAACGCCTCATCAACCATACGCCTTATTTCTTTATCTATCTCATAAGCGATCTCTGGACTATAATCTGGATGAGATGCAAAATCACGGCCCAGAAACACCTGATCCTGTTTCTGTCCAAGGGTTAGAGGCCCTAACTTCTCGCTCATTCCATACTCACAGACCATCTGGCGTGCGATTTTTGTAGCGCGCTCAAGGTCGTTATGTGCACCAGTTGTAACATCTCCAAAGACCATCTCTTCAGCTACGCGACCGCCGAGAAAAACAGCAAGGTTGCTAGTGAGCTCGGTTTTTGAAACCAGGAACCTATCTTCAGTTGGCAGCTGCAGGGTATATCCAAGTGCTCTGCCCCTCGGGATGATCGATATCTTGTGAACCGGATCGGTGTTCTCAAGTGTGTGCGCTACTAGGGCATGTCCCCCCTCATGATAAGCGATAATCTCTTTTTCCTTGTCGCTTATCAGGCGTGTCTTACGCTCCGGCCCCGCGACCACGCGATCGATAGATTCTTCAAGCTCGAGCATATCGATCTCCTTTTTGCCATGTCTTGCAGCAAGAAGCGCAGCTTCATTTACAAGATTGGCAAGGTCGGCACCGGTAAACCCCGGCGTCCTCCGAGCCAGCACGTCAAGGTCGACATCTTTAGCCAGAGGCTTTCCTTTAACGTGAACTTTTAATATCCCAAGCCTTCCAGCAAGGTCCGGCCTGTCGACAACTATCTGGCGGTCAAACCTGCCCGGGCGCAAAAGCGCCGGGTCAAGAATATCCGGCCTGTTTGTAGCAGCGATGAGTATAACGTTATCTTTTATGTCAAAACCATCCATCTCAACCAGCAACTGGTTAAGTGTCTGCTCGCGCTCATCATGTCCACCACCAAGTCCTGCGCCCCTATGGCGGCCGACGGCATCTATCTCATCCATAAAGATAATGCACGGAGCATTCGCCTTAGCCTGTTCAAAGAGGTCACGCACTCTGGACGCGCCGACACCGACAAACATCTCGACAAAGTCCGAGCCGCTTATTGAAAAGAACGGGACTCCAGCTTCGCCTGCCACTGCCCTTGCAAGAAGCGTCTTGCCGGATCCAGGTGGGCCGTAAAGCAGCACACCCTTCGGAATCTTTGCACCGAGTGCTTGGAACTTAGCCGGATTTGCCAAGAATTCCTTGATCTCGTGCAGCTCTTCGACAGCCTCGTCAACGCCGGCAACGTCCTTAAACGTTACCCGAGGCTGATCTTTAGTAAGCCGTTTCGCCCGGCTTTTGCCAAACGACATGACCTTATTGCCGCCGCCCTGCATTTGCTGCAGCATAAACATCCAGATGGCCAGGATTAAAACAAACGGCAAGAAGTTCAGGGCAATGCTAAGCAGAACCGACTCTCTCTGTGGATCAACGCCAACAATTACATTATTCCTTTGCAGCTTTGGAATAAGCGTCTGATCCTGAGATGGATAATAAAGTGTAAACTTTGCGCCTTTATTGAAATTTGGCTTGTACTCGCCATCGATCCGGTGGTCCCTGTCAAAGATCATTACACGCGCAACGTGTCCCTGATCGACCTGCTTTACAAAATCTGTATATTGCAGCTGATCCGGTTTCGGCGGTGATTTAAATACTTGCGCAGCAAGTATGACAGCAACCAGAATGATCACAAACCAAAAACCGGCGCTCCTAAAAAGCCTTTTCAAATAATATCCCCCTCGTTTGTTTCATACAAAAATGCTAACATAATTGCGACCTATCTACAATTTGAAGCATACTGCCCATCTAATTTACTTTGCTTACAAATAACCTTTCAGCAAGAAACCGAGAGCTAAAAATCTAGGATAAGTTCTTAAAATTTTTTTGACTCCTGAGTGCTAGATTCTGGCTTCTTTCTCTTATGATAGCCCATTATTTTCGTAAATGGATCGCTTAAGAGTCCCGATAAAAGGCAGGTTTCTGTATCTCTGCGCGAAGTCCAGGCCGTAGCCGACTACAAACATGCTTGGAACAGTAAAGCCCACATATTTTGGCTTTATCGGAACGCTTTGCTTGCCCTCCTTTACGATAAGCGAACATATCTCTAAGCTTGCCGGACGTCTCGAACTTAAATTTTTCGTCAAGTAATTTAAGGTAAGACCACTATCAAGTATATCCTCGACAATCAAGACATGCCTGCCTTCGATATCCTCGTCAAGGTCTTTAAGAATCCTTACAACACCCGATGTTGTTGATGAAGAGCCGTAACTTGATATTGCGATAAAATCAGTCTCAGCAGGGATGCTAAGCTCTCTTATAAGATCAGCAAGGAAAACAAAGGCCCCTCTTAAAATGCCTACAAGTACAAGGTCCTTCCCTTTGTAATCCTCGCTTACTTGCCGCCCAAGCTCAACTACCCTGCGCTTTATTTGCTCAGATGTTAAGAGAACGTCTTTAATATCATCGGTTACAGACTGCTCGGCTGCATTTACCTCCATTGTTCCTCCTGTTTGGTTCTTTGTTCTATATCACCAATTGGGCCAGGATAAAACCAATATAGCCCATTTTTATTGCCTAAGCTTTAAGACCAGTACTTGTTTTGTGTCTTCGGTTACTTTAAACCGGTCGTCAATGCGAAACCCAGCTACCCAGATCACCTTATCATCACCGACTACGATCGGAATCCGATCCCGCTCCCTTCTAGGAACCTTCTCATCAACAAGAAAATCCTGTAATTTCTTTTCTCCCACCATACCAAACGGCATAAAAGCATCGCCAGGTTTGCGGGTTCGAACTTTAAGTTTCGGCGGAACCTTTTCCGCGTCTAAATGGGCGACATTGCCATTTTTCTCAAACTTAAGTTCGCGTGGGCTTATGTGTTCTGCCTCAATCGCAATTCCCAGGGGCTCAATAAAAGTGATACCGGGAATTTTTAACTCCGTAACTTCAAGCTTTGGTGCTGCAAATAAATGTTTTTTGGCAAAAACCAACTGCTCATATTCCGTAAATACAATAATGTTTCCCGGAAGTTCAAGCTCAAATCGGGCCGGAACTTCGCTTAAGCCACGCAAGATAGCTTCCACATGCTTAAACTCGATACCCCGCAAATCGGATTTCACCCATTTGATTGACTTACGCACAAGCCGGCGCCTCAGTGACAGGGATTGGGCCAGTAGTCCCTGTATAGGCATACGCACAATCTCATTGCCCACATCGGCCAGAGCTTCAAAAACGGCATTCGTCAATTCATTTAAGTGGGATTGGTCCTCGCGCACAACCTCGATGGTTTTAAGAAGAGACCCTCTAAATTGCGGGTTATAATCTGTTAGCAGGGGTATTAATTCATGCCTTATTTTGTTTCGCAAGATCGATAAATCTTCATTTGAGGCATCGATTCGAAAATCAAGCCCGTTATCTTTTATATATTCTAAAATATCGTCTTTTGTTATCTCAATAAAGGGTCTGATGTAGAGGTCTCTCACCGGCAGTATAGATACCAGCCCTTCAAGCCCGGCGCCTCTTATCAGGCGCATTAAAAACGTTTCGACCTGGTCGTCTGCGTGATGGCCAAGGGCTATTTTACTAGCTTTAATTTTCGCTGCAAGATCGCCCATCAAACGGTATCTGGCCTCACGAGCAGCCTCCTCTAGTGAAAGCTTGTTGCGCTCTGCCAGCTCCGGCACATCAAACCTCATCAGCGTTGACGAAACCCCAAGCTTAGATGCAAGCCCTGCGACGAACTGCGCATCTTCGGCAGCCTCCCTGCCTCTTATCTCGTGGTTTAGGTGGAAAACGTGAAGAGACAGACCATACACCGTTTCGACCTGCTTTAAGAAATGAAGTAGCGCAACGGAATCTGGACCTCCGGAGACCGCAACGAGCACTTTGTCACCCGCTTCGAGCATCCGATACTTTTGGATTGTGCTTAAAACACGGTCGAAAAACCAGCTTTCGACCAAGAGCATCACCTCAACGGTACCCTAGGATACCGATTGATTTACGGATCAATCCGCTTTACGAATACCTGTGCGTCCTTCTCTAGTTTTAAAATAGTTCCGCCCTTTTTAGGATTCCTCTCTTCGTCAAAACTAAACGTGCCGGTAACTCCCTTAAAACCGCGGATGGTGGCAAGTGCATCCCTTATTTTCTTGGGATCGTCGGAATTTGCGCGTTTGATGGCCTCAATGACAAGCGATATTGCATCGTAACTGAGTGCAGCTGATGGCCCAGGCTTATTTCCATAATCCGACTGGTATAGATCGACAAACTCTTGCACCCTCGCATCGGGGTCTTCAGGGGAGAAATGAGCCGTAAAATAACTTCCGACCGCCACATCGCCGGCAATCTTAAGCAAGTTCTCACCATTCCAGAGGTCGGTTCCTAAAAACGTGCACTTAATACCCTTCTCCGCTACTTGCTTCATAATAAGGCCTGCTTTGTCTTCAAAATCAGGAAGCAGTATAACTTCTGGGCTTGTCTTTGCAACTTCATTTACTTGCGCGGTAAAATCTGTGGCATTGATGTCATATACCTGCACACTTTCCACTTTGCCGCCAAGCTTTTCAAACTCTTGTTTGAAATTATCAATTAAATCTTTGGCGCCCGGGTCTCCACTATTGTAGATTGCGGCCGCTTTTTTTAATTTGAGGTCACGTTCGGTGAAACGGGCCAATACGGTGCCCTGATATTTATCTACGTAGCAAGCCCTGAAGACGTAACTCCCTATCTGCGTGATATTGGGCTCTGAGGCACGGATCGCTATCATGGGTACACCGAGCCTGTTTGCATAGGGACCAGCACTTATTGCAGATTGATTTGTATAGGGCCCTACAATGGCCGATACCTTTTGCACTTGGGCAAACTGTGCAGCAATACTGGCTGCAACGTTTTCGTTTGATGAATCATCACCCGGAAAAATCTCTATCTTGCGGCCGAGGACCCCGCCTTTAGAATTAACGTCGTCTACGGCAAGGTCAATAGCGTTCTTGCACAGTAACCCGTAGTTTTCAAGTTCTCCCTTCATTGGTAAGATCAGGCCTATTTTGATTGGTTTTTCAAAACCACCCTGAGGTGGTACGGGCTTTGAACACCCTGACGAGGCAAGAGCAAGCAAAAATATTGCGGTAACTAGAAAAATCAAACGTTTCGACACAGCGCCTCCTAATCCGATTTGTTATATTTGCTATACAGTATAAGCATAAAGCCCATGCGCTTTACCGCATGGTCAACCATGATTCGATTTTTTATGATACGCCGGGTAAATTTATAAGTCAAAACACCGGTTGCTGAATATGTTTCGGGTTAAAAAATCTTGAGGTTAAAGATAAAAGTTATTGACAAAAAAACCAGAAACAGACCGCAAACAAAGAGAATTCCCCGGTAAATGCGATCGGTGATAAACCTCTTCCCGGTTACCACAGCGTATGCAACCAACCCATACCATAAAAAATCCCCAAAGATATGGCCAAAATAAAAAGACGCCAATCCAGGTATGCCATGTTTAAGTGAATCAAGAACATATTTTGCTCCAATGGTAGCCCACCAAAAAGACCAATATGGATTGGCTATACTTGTTGTAATCCCCTGGAAAACTGAACCTACTTTTATTTGCCCATCACTCGGCCTAAAATCCAAAGAGACCTGCCCTCTATAAGCATCACTGCTTATACCATAGCCCATCCATAGCAAGAAAACGCCGCCAACTATACCTATTAATCTAGTTGCAATAGGGTTACTTAGAACTGTTAAAATTCCAAGGGTAAGACCTGCGACGAGTACAAGTTCAAGTACTGAGTGGCCTACTATAAGCATATTGGCAGCACGCTGACCTCTCCTGGCCGATTCATTTATAGCAACTGTAAGAAGCGGTCCGGGCATCATTGCGCCGGTAAGTGCAACAGCCAGTGCAGTCCAGAATATTGTAAATATTTCCAGTTCAGCCTCCAAAGGTTTTAGAATTCTCTATGTGTTTCCTAGTATAGCAAGTTAGAAAAAAGCAAGCAGCAGATAGTAAATAAATATCCTCGCTTCCTGTTAGTACTGCCAATTTGATTCATTTTGATTAAAAATCGAACACATAAAAGGAAGGAATGTTGCAAGCGGCTGTTCTCTTAACCTTACAAATTAGTTAGAAATTGTGCGCGGATACACTTGCTCGGTGCTGCCAATCTTGTTGGCATAAAAAAGCGTACAAGAAGTACAGCGTGTCTTATCGTTTCTTCTGCAGCAAGGTACATTTACTACTTCCCAGCAGTTCAGTCCCTCTTTATAGGCATTGCAGTTATGATAATGGCTTGCCGGACACTTCCTTAGGTCTGAGCAGGAGTTTTTTCTTCTATCGTGAAGACTATATACGTTCATCACGCACCTCCAGCCTACGCGCAAACAGGCTAGCCATTAAATAGTTGGCAATTCTAATTTACCACATAATGGCAAATTATGCCAGTAGTTTTTGCGGTTTTTTACGCTCTTTGCGAAAAATAGCACTATTGAAAGAAGAAGTGGTTTGTTTCTGGGCGTGTTAATCCTTAATCAAAGCTTAATTTTAGAGCCCTGTTCAAGGACAACCCCGATGATCGAAAGGATGATAATTGCAAGTGTGATGAGGAATATAATGGTAAAACTTTTAATTTTATGTCCCATAAAATTCTCTTTTGCCAATGTATCTCTCCTGCTCATCGGCTATAAACGCACTAAGATTGCAATTATTGTTACTAACTATTTTAGTCAAGCACTGAGGCTAAGTCAACGAATAATTCCTAGTTACTGGATTGGTTTAATAGAAGATAACAGCCCTTACTAGAGGGGTATCTTACGCTAGAATTCGCGAGCGATATCTAAAAGTGGGGCTAGGAGCGACCCGGGGGAGTTGCCGGCCTTCACCCTGGCTTTAATTACAACCGCCTGGTCCCCTTCCGCCCATCCGATTGCAGCATAAGTATCTGTATCTGTCCCAAAACTAGACATCGTTCCATTTAGCCATATCAATTGACGTCCCTGCCAGTAAGTATATCTTAACTGATAGATAGCTTCTGCCGCCTCTGTTTCGCTTCCATATTGGCTAATCGTAGCGGTAAAAGTTTCGATTTTGCTTCCCCCGTCCGTTGGCATATAAGTACGCATACTGACTTGGCCTTCGATGCTCTCCGCAATCATACTATAACCTGATATGCTGGTAGGGAAACCCGCTGCGGCGTTCTCCTTTAGGCCAACCTGCTTGCCGCCACCTGAACTTCTCTTTTCAGGGTAGAACCTGTTTTCAGGCCTGCTAACATCAGACCCTTTAACCTGGCTATCAAGTATAAGGGCAAGTGCAATAAGGAGCACAGAAAGGCAAAAAAATGTTGCCAGCAAGATTATCGCTATGTTGGTTATTCTTGCTTTTATGCCAGAGCCCACCGGTTTACCCCTACGGCTAACAATATAATCTCCTGCAAATATCTGCAATTATTATTCTACAGGATTTATGTGCTCTTGGAAGCCTGAATCAGCAAACAGAGAGGGTGCCGGTAAAAATATAGACCTAGGAGTTAGAAAATAGACACGGCGATCGATAAATAGGGGGAGGAAGAGCTCGGCAGCAGGACAAACCGGAAACCCTGAAGGAGAGCTTTCAGATGAGAGTTTGAGCCCTTCCTCATGTAAAGATATCGGCATACGCAGGTAAAACCTGTATAAGATTTCAAAAAATTATGCCTCAAACGGTGTCTGGTTAAATAGTGACTGGCAAAATGTATGGCTAAAGATTTGTATCAAACCTGGTCTTTAATCTAAAGACCATGACCTGCAACCTTAATTTCTTAATCTTTAGATGCTCTCAAGCCTAGCCCTAGGGCTCAATATTTCAGTAATCCTTATACCGAAGTTATCATCGATGACAACAACCTCTCCACGCGCTATAACTTTGCCGTTGACCAAGAACTCAACGGGCTCTGACGCTAATTTATCAAGTTCGATTACAGAGCCCTTTGATAGCCTTAGAATCTCCTCTATCGACATCTGTGTCTTGCCAAGTTCAATGGAGGCATCAAGCATTACGTCCAGTAGGAGTGATATGTTATTGTTGCCGCTTGCAGCATTTCCAGCATCCAGTGTCCCAAATTTTGCCGGCTGCGTACCCTGTGGAACCTCCCGAACCCGGGGTGATTCCTCTATGCTTGAGCTATAATTCTCCTCGTCTTCTTCAAGCCCAATATTCTGCCCAAAGTCAGATTCTGGTGCTTCAAGAGCACTTTCGCCCGCATCGTTTTGTATTCCCGGCGAACCTGCTTCAGCAGCCGATTGGTCGCTAAGCAAAATACCGATCATCTGCCTGCTTAAATCGCTTGGAAGCAGAAAACCTGTGTCAACAGCACCGTCTGGTAGTTTAAGCCCAGTTACCACACTTAAAAGGTTGCCATCTGGATACAAAAAGCCAATGCTACTAAAATCTGATGCATCCTGCAGCACGACTATATCGGTTATAGAACAATCAATATCATACCCCATACCCTGCGAAATATTTACCATTGCCTCAGATATAGCACCGCCGATAATTTCTTTAAGGCCCTCAAGGATAACCTCATCGTCTGCCCCAACTTCCTTAGCATCATCAGGAATCGCTAGATCAAAGATTTTAGGCAAGCCGTCTCCGTTTATGAACATAAAGAAGCTACCATCTACTGCCTGCCGGCAGGTAAGCTGGACAAGTAAGACAGGAGTAGCAACTATATTAGCGACTTCAGAAAGCTCTAATGCATTGACCGTTGAGGAATCCATGCCGACACTTTCGCTAAGCCTATCTCCTAGAGCCTTGGCAAAAGATGCCGTTATTAAATCACATATCTCACCAATTGCGCTTTTTTCTATTTCTGAGAGCTCTACTACATCTGGTTTTTCGTCGTTCATAGGGCAACTCCTTAAGTAGCTACTTTAGTGGTCTTTACTGCCAGCCTCTTTCCAATTATTCCGGGCTGGGCATAGAACTTAACTTTGTTATTAACCAAAACCCGAACGTCATGGTTGGCCGGGGTATCCAGCTGAATCGAATCGCCCGGCTTTAGTTGAAGTAAGTCCTTGACACTTATTTTAGTCCGTCCTAATTCGATTGAAACAGGCAGCTGCACCTGATTTAAATTTTCGCGTATCTTCCTGTTCTCAGCATTGTCGTTGCTCTTATGTTCAAACTTTGCCGAGAACCATACCTGTCTGGTAAGCTTCGGCATGATTGTCTCAAGGGTAAGATACGGCAGACAGATGCTCATGGCTCCGGTGGCCTCACCTATCCTTACCTCAAGGGTTGCTATAGCTACAATCTCGTTTGGAGGTACAACCTGTAGCAGTTGAGGGTTAGTCTCCAGCGACTCTATCGATGGCTCAACATCGTGGATTTCTGACCAGGCCATCCTGAAAGCCATTAATATTCTCTCGGCAACCTTTCTTATGATAACCTGTTCTATCTCGGTTAGATCTCTAACCTTAGTCGGCTGGTCTCCCATGCCACCGAGCAGTCTATCCAGAATAAGAAAAGTAAGTTCGGGGCTTATTTCTAAAACTGCACTTCCAGGCAAACCCTTCATCTTAAAAGTAATCAAAGAGCTTGGAGTTGGAAGTGATTCGACATACTCTTCAAATGATTGCTGTTCTACAGAAGCAAGACTGAAATTAATACTCTGGCGAACATAGACAAATAGAGCTGTTTTAAGATGACGCGAGAAGCCCTCATAGATCAACTCCATCGTGCTTAGATGGCTTTTTGAGAATTTGTCGGGATGCCGAAAGTTGTAGATGCGGACATGCTTTGCACTGGAAGGCATCGCCGAAGCTTCTTCTTCAAAGCTCTCCGATTGCCCCGCAGTAGACAAAAGTGCATTAATTTCCTCTTGTGTAAGCGTTCCGGCCATAATAAACTCCTACTATATCTATGGTAAGATTCTTACTGCATAATGAACGTTGTAAAGTAGACACGTTCAATTTTACCATAGCCAAGTAGAGAGTCTACCGCCTTTTTAATCTCAATCTTAAGCTTTTCTCTTCCTGCCGTATCCGAGATATCATCCATCGATTTAGATGACAAAATTGTTATTATTTTATCGTTGATTTGTGGCTTTCTTTCCTTTAGCTCATTCTCAAGCTCGGTGTTTTTGCTATCGATCTCAAAAGCTATCGCAGTCTGCAGGTAATTTTGACCGCCAACAAGATTAACTGTAAACGGGTCAAGAGTAATAAATTTTCCTAATTCCTTCTTTTTGGCCTGCTCTTCTTCCTTCTTTGTAGCAGCATTACCCTGAGCGACTTTAGTTATAACTAAAGCACTCCCAACCGCCAGGACAGACACCATAATAATCAGGATAGGTATCCTAAAAATCCTTAATTTAGAAATCATACCAGAACCCCTGCCGGCTTTGCCTTCTTTTTGAGACTCAGTCGGTTCGGCTTCTATAATCTCCTTTTCGTTTACTTTACTTACAGCTTTTTCTTCCGCCATGAACATACCCCTTGCAGATTTCTAAATATTAAGCACGTGTGGCTTTAATAATGAATGAAATTTTACTGGTGCTTTAGTGTTTTTTGATAGTTCTTTGAAGGATGGTTCGAAGATGCTAAGATGCTTTATGCTCCTCTGTGTGGCAGGCATGGTCTGTATATACTATAAGCCTTGGGCCACCTGCTTCCTGATAGTGCTCGACCACTTTTTTTGTTATTTCTTCGGGCGTTTCCCTGACCATAAACTTCTTGTTATTGATGAGAGTTACTACAGTATCTGGATTGGCTTCCACGACCTCTATTAAATTTGCGTTAATTGTAAATTCGCTTCCGTCAAGACGCGTAAGTTTTACCACAATTTACCCCGAAATGATCTTTTTACCGTAATTCCTGGCAGCGTATATACTAAAAGCTAAACTTTTTCTTACGGTTATTTTTATCGGCAGATTGGTAGCTCTACCTTAGCAAAAATAAAGTAAAATAGGGGCTTCTATGGAAGCCCCTATTTGAGTTAAACTATGCCACTTTAGCCGTTGATATGGCAATTTTAGCCTACCAATGGGCCGTTACTACCGCTTGAGATTTACCAGTTCCTGAAGCATTTCATCAGACGTGCTAATGATTCTCGAGTTGGCCTGAAAACCGCGCTGCGTGACGATCATGCTGGTAAACTCGCGGGACAGATCAACGTTTGCCATCTCTAGTGAGCCAGCTACCAGGGTTCCGGTCGCACCTTCCGCCGGAGCACCGTAGTGAAGCTCTCCGGAGTTATTGGATTGCCTGAACATTGATTGGCCTGACTTCATTAAACCCGCTGGGTTTCCGAACATGCCAAGGGCAATCCTTGCAAGCGGCTTGTTCATGCCGTTTGTAAATGTGCCGGTAATAGTACCATCAACGCCGATGAAGAAGTTCTCAAGAACACCCATCGGAAAGCCATCCTGATATTCGGCTTTAACATCGGATTTGTTCGCTGCAAACTGGATCGTCTTAGTAAAATCAAGTACGATGTCCTGGTTGGGTGCTGCGCCGCCACCCGGATCGACATTTAATGTTGGCGTTCCGCCTGTATTAATCGTGCCGTCTGGGTTATATGTGATTGTTCCGGTGTCGCCGCTATTTAGAACGATAGTATCACCAGCCTGCGGCAAAACGTCATACTGCCATGTGTTGTCCGCTGTTTTTGTAAAGGTTATTGTCAGGTAGTGGGCTACGCCTAGAGAATCATACACTTGGCGTGTCGTGGTTGCGGTGGTACCAAGAGATGCATCAGCATCAAGATTGCCTGTAAAAGTAACGCGGCCTGTAGCCTGAGAGATGCTTAATTGCCCTACCGGAACGTTAATATGGGTTGGATCCATACCGGTATCGATCTGCCCCGGCTTTGTTGAGTTATTATCCACCATCCAGCCCATCACATAGTATCCTGTTGCTGGGTCTACCAGGTCCTTCATTAAGTTAAGATCAAACGCGCCAACCCTAGTGTACACCTGGCCTTGGCCTGTATCCAGAACAAAAAAACCGTCACCCTGGATGGCTATATCGGTTGCCTTACCAGTTGATTCAAGCGACCCCTGGGTCATCAGTGTATCTATCGAGCGGACCATCATACCAAGGCCGGCCTGTTGCGGGTTTGAGCCACCGAGAGTTGCCGATGGGGCGCTTGCAGACCTTATAGTCTCATAAATCATATCCTGAAACGTTACACGGCTCGACTTAAAACCAACCGTATTTACGTTAGCAATGTTGTTTCCAATAACATCCATTCTTATCTGGTGGTTTCTTAAACCAGAAACCGCACTAAACATTGAGCGCATCATAGCGCATCTACCTCCCTAATTACCTTCATTCGTAGTTAAATTAATTGTAAGTTAGCCCCATGGTGAACTGGATATCCTAGTTGCTTCGGTCAATCCGCAACTACGAACTTCCTCTAGAGAGGTCCAGTTCTTTAAACGGTTACATGATCACGGCGCTATCAATATTGGTAAAAACATTCTCTTTAATGTTTTTGTCGTCAACCGCCGTGATAACGGTTTTGTTCTTTATGCTCACCACGAGAGCCAAGTTATCGATAAGTACAAGGGACTCGCGTGCTCCCTTGCTTGCAGCTTTCTCTACACCAGATTGAATCCGGTTGAGCTGAGACTCGCTTAACTTGATATTTCGCGCTTGAAGCCTGGCCTGTGCGTGGGCCGAGAACTTCACGCCCTGCATTTCACCGGCAAGAATATCCTTAAAGGACGGCCCAGCCTGCTTTTTTGCTTGCGTTTGCGTAACTTTCTTTTGCTCTACCGGCTTTACATGGTTAGGCTTCAGTTGATTGCCCGGCGCGAATATCTTATCTGTCACTTTGCTCCTCCTTCCTTGCCATATTATTCCTTTTGCCTAGTTATCGGCTGTTTAACTTAATCTCTTT
The DNA here is from genome assembly GCA_023511485.1 of Bacillota bacterium. Classification (NCBI taxonomy): domain Bacteria; kingdom Bacillati; phylum Bacillota; species Bacillota bacterium. The sequence continues at coordinate 141,361 of JAIMBH010000001.1, forward strand.
GGCCTTACTGGTAGATTCTTGCTACATCGGCAAGTTTTACCTTTTGCCCTCCAACAATAAGCATGGGCTCACCATCTTCATACTTTACCTCTGATACAGTCCCTGAGACACTTGAGGTATCGATTTTGCCATCTCCATCCTTATCTACCCCCAGCGGGACGGTCCCCTCGACCTGTTTCCCTATTAAACTGCTGGCCTGGGTCATCTGTGACCACCTAAACATGCGGTCAAACTTGTCGTTTAAGTTCTGCATCTGCTCCAGCGCGTTAAACTGCGCAAGCTGAGCGATATACTCGGTATCCTTTGCAGGCTCAAGCGGGTCTTGGTAACGCATCTGGGTGATGAGCAGCTGTAAAAAGCTGTTCTTGCCAAGGCCTTCCCCCGTAGTCGATGGTGCACCAAGATAGCTTTGGCCATAGCCTAATGCTTTTTGCGTTGCCGAACTTACTTCCATTTGTATCACCTCCTACGCTAAGTAATTAACCGCCATATCAAGTCCTAGGCTTAGCCTAGTCCTAATTTTTTGGATCTCCTGAACTATCGCAGCTCTATCATAATTGCTCACGGCTCTTTCACGATGTTGGTGATCCGTATCGCGGCTATGACCTTCGTTGTTCTGGCCAACTGAAACATGGAATTCCTTGATTTTAAGTCCTTGCTCTTCTAGCGATTGTTTCAGATTGCCTAGATTTTCCTCGATTATCTGCTTTGCCTGGTGCGTTGAAGCATCAAGGACCGCTCTAATCGTACCGCCCTCGATAGTTAAGTGAATCTTAAGCTCGCCCAAGTACCTGGGCTTAAGCTGGATTCTGGCTTCGCTCCTCGCACCTGAAACTAAAACGTCAAGCTTCTCAACGAGCCTCTCAATAAGCTGCTTAGGATCGGCAGCCAACACAGAATCAGCAGCCGCACCGGACATTGCAGTGGATGAATCCTTTTGCGTCAGCTCTGTTGCGAAGGGCTGCTTATTCTCAACCGTATAACTATAATTCGATTGAGAGCCCGAACTTCCAGTGTTTGAAGTGGCGGCATCATTGGCAGAAGTATCTGTGCTCTTTGCATCCGCCGTTATTTGCTGTACGCCCGCTCCGCTTTGCGAGGCAAGTCCCTTATCAGCGACTGGCAGCTTAGCTGTATCCAGAGCAACATCGGTACTTTCGCCCTGGGCTATACCGGTTTGCTGAGCTGCTGCGTCTGCTGCCGGGAGGCTTTGCACAAGCGCCACGGGCACATCTGAACCATCGTCTGCTGCCGCAGCCTGCAGTAACTCGTTCATACCAGTAACGCCGGAAACCTGTGCCTCTGCTGTAACTTGGGAAGTGGCGCTAACCTGTCCGCCATCCGCAGCAGATACTGTGCCCCCGACTGCACTCTGCCCAGCAACCTGGTTGGCTGCGTTTTGCCTGACATGGAATCTCTCCATAAACATATCCCTGAGATGGATAGCCAGCTTGGTATCGATACCGCCCGCCAAAGCGCCATCTGTTTTACCTGCCTCTAGACCCATAAGGCTGAGCAGGTTGGCTACCAATTTATACTTGACCATATCCAGCTCCTGGTCTGACAGAGATTGTCCTGTCCTGTGAGCAAAAAGGCGCAGCTTTAATTTAAGAGAATCAGGCAAACCATCGGTTAGCCTACCAAGACCTCCCTTTCCCCCTTCACCAGAGCTGAGGCTGAAGTTGCCAAGAAGCTTAATAAACATATTGCGGGTGTTCGTATCGCCCTCCCCGACAGCCAAACCGCTTAATAGCTCGTCGAGAATAGGTACAATATCTTCCTTCTTTATATCGGTATTTCCGCTTTTTAGCGCTTCGATTATTAAGTTAATCAGTCTCTCTCCCAGCCTGGCAATTAAGTCTTCCATATCATAGCTATCCTGGGGCTTATCACCTCCCGCTATGAGCAACAGCAGTCCCTTCCTGATTTGTGGGTCAGAGTTTAAAGCTATGGCCTCGTCACTACCGTTTAGTTGGGCTGCAAATTCGCCCAATAAAGGTTCAAAGCCACCTGTTACCTTGGGGGATTTACCGGGTTGAGATTGTCCGGTGGGATTTAAGGATACTCCAAGGAATGGAGTCTCTACAATGTTCACGTGTTCACCTCCCTTCATGAGCTATTCTTGGGCATTTAAGCCCAAATCTTTACTCAGACCGGCGGCACGCTTAGCATCCATAGCAGCTAGAATCTCTGCTGCGTTTGATGCTTTCATCTTGCTCAATATAGTAACTGCTTCACTATCGGATAGCTCAGCAATTATTTTAGCCGCTTGGTCTGAATCCATGGATTCATAGATCTTTACCAGCTTATTAAGCTCTTGATTACTATCCTGGCTGGTAGCAGGTAATATTAAGTTTGTTGTTGTCGTTGTAACCGGTTGAGTCGTCGTGGTTGTCCCGGTTTTTTTCTCTGCTGCCTTAACCGTCGTAACAGGCGACTTAGCCTTACTTTTTTTATCGACTTTTTCCTTCGCAACATTAGCTTTTTTCTGCGCAGGGAACTTAATAACTCCGGTATATCTCAACGCAGCGACCAGGATCACCACATAAAGAACGATCAGCATGACCGCCAGCAATACCCCGTTTTTTTGCTTATTATTCTTAGCGTTTTGTTTAGCTGCCATATTCTAGCCCTTAAACCAATACCGCCGCCTTATACATTTACTAATAGCCGCCTTATATGTTTACTAATATTCTCTGATACTTGCCAATACTCCCTGCTTCAGGATTAAATCACCACAAGGAGGCCAGAAGTCCTGGTCCATAATAAATTAAAGGTCTTCCCCTCTAGCCCAAGAATTCAGCTCTTGCAAGCGGCTCATTATCCTTGCCACATAGCTTTGCGTCTCTTTAAAAGGCGGTATTCCGCCATATTTTTTCACATTACCCGGCCCAGCGTTATACGCTGCCAGCGCCAGCTCTATCGATCCAAAGCGGTCCAGCATCATTTTTAAATACCTGCTTCCACCGTCGATATTCTGCGCGGCATCAAATGCATCCTCTACTCCCATAGATTTTGCCGTTGCCGGCATAAGCTGCATGAGACCCATAGCTCCAGCTGGAGATTTAGCATTCGGATCAAAGCTAGATTCCGCCTCGATTACCGATCTTATAAGGTTATAATCTAAGCCATACTTCTCAGCAGAAGCCGCTATAAGGTCACTAAATTCGACCTCCTCACCGCTGGCGGCTTTTAAAAGTGCGGCTGCCGAAGCAGAGACTGACCTGCTTTTTTGGTCAGCATATTTTAGGGCCTCGGCAAAATTAGATAGGTCAGTCGATTTATCACCACTGCCAGGCAATCGCTTAACCGGAACCGAATCAAAAAGCCCTGTATCGACCGGATTTGTTGAGCCCGGCCCCATGCTTCTGCTTATTTGAGGGCTCGGCTGTATGGTGCCGTAACCAAAGCGGCTGCGGATATCCTGTATGCGGCTTATAATATGTCCGATACCGCCAAGCATTAAATCTCCTCCAGATTCGATCTTTTACGGTTATGCCGTATTGTCGCAAGCTCGTCGATTACACCCTGCTCAACACGCGCAAACTCCTTTTGGAACTCCTCGTACTGCTTATCATAGAGCTTCTCGAGAATCTTTTTATCTTTAGATGCCTCTATCAAGCGCTCTTGGGATCTTTTTACCTCGCTGGCTATCTCTGAAAGTTTGATTAGCTGCATTTCAATGTCACGCTCGACTTTATCTATATAGTTTGAATAAGCGGCAGCCTCGGCTGGATCAGGAGAAGTCTGCTGCTTTGCCCTAAAATCGTTATGAAGTCTTGTGAGCTTTTGCTTTAGCTCTTCAAGTACGGCTTTTTCAATCTTAAAAACCCTCTTGATATCAGCTAGCTCTTTTTTAAGTATGTCTTCTTTTTTCCGCCTGTGATGAAGAACAGGTTGTAGCTTGAATTTAAACTTGGGCATGTAATCCTCCGGATTACGTCTTGATGTGCCAAGGCTCCAACGTGTCGAACCTACTGCCTGCTATTACCCTGGCCCCTGGGATTCGGTCCCTGGGCCCTTTTTGTTATCCACCGTTATCCTTAAATATACTTTCTAAATGCTCGACAGTTCGCACGAAATCTTCTTTCTCGTCTACATCTTGTTTTAAAAAAGCCCTTACTGTATCAATTAACTCAATAGCGTAATCTATTTTTGGGTTGCTTCCACTAACATATGCACCGATATTTATCAGGTCTTCGGCCTCTTGATAGGTAGCAAGCGTATCTCTTAACTGTCCAGCAACTACCATGTGATCTTTGCTTACAATATCAGGCATTACCCTGCTTACACTCTGAAGTATATCTATCGCCGGATAATGGTTCTGCGATGCAAGCCTTCTTGAGAGAACTATATGGCCGTCCAGAATGCTTCTTACCGCATCGGCAATTGGCTCATTCATATCGTCTGCCTCGACCAGAACCGTATAAAGCCCGGTGGTCGTACCTCTGCTAGCGGTACCAGAGCGCTCGAGCAACTTCGGTAGAAGCGCAAACACAGATGGAGTGTATCCCCTCGTAGCAGGAGGCTCACCGATTGCCAACCCAACCTCACGCTGTGCCATCGCAAACCTTGTTACCGAGTCCATCATGAGCATGACATCGTTACCCTGATCTCTAAAATACTCGGCGATAGCAGTTGCAGTAAAAGCTCCTTTTAACCGTATAAGAGCAGGCTGGTCGGAAGTCGCAACAACTACAACTGAGCGAGAGAGGCCTTCTTCGCCTAAATCTTTCTCAATAAAGTCCCTAACCTCCCTGCCCCTTTCACCGATCAACCCAATGACGTTGATATCTGCCTCAGTGTTTCTCGCTATCATTCCAAGAAGCGTGCTTTTCCCAACACCGCTTCCGGCAAAGATGCCGATTCTTTGACCCTTCCCACAGGTCAGGATACCGTCGATGGCTCTTACCCCAAGAGCCAGGTGCTCACTTATCCTTTTTCTGGTTAAGGGATCCGGAGGCTTATTGTGCAGCGGATACTCCTTTGAGGTTAGTATTGGGCCCTTGCCATCAATGGGGCGACCCAAGCCATCGATCACACGCCCTAAAAGCGCACTTCCGACACCAACTGAGAGCGATCTGCCGCTTGCCACAACTTCACTTCCCGGCTTGATGCCGCTCATTTCACCAAGCGGCATCAGCAACACCCTGTTCTCTTTAAAACCGACAACTTCTGCGGCAACCGGTGGTTCGTTTCTTGATATCTGTATATGGCATAGTTCACCAACTTGAGCAGCAGGTCCACACGACTCTATGACAAGCCCGACAACCTGAATTACCTTGCCATTTTGTTTGATTGCCGAAATTTTCCTTACGGCATCGCTGAATTTATCAAAATCAAGGTCTTTAATCCCCTGCCTCATTGCCACTTACAACTCCTCTAAGAGCTTGCTCAACCTGATAAAGCTGTGACTGCACACGGGCGTCTACGTTGCCTGCACTTGTTTCAAGTATGCACCCGCCACGCTTAATCCTTCTATCTGCAATGATTTCGATCTTTTCGATCCTGTCGGCTATTGACATAAGCTCGTCTTTGTGAGCCCTCATAATTTCCAGATCATCTGGGCTGACCCTTATCTCAATATGTTCACGCTCTGCCGCAACCATAAGTGCCTTCCTTGCTACGTTAACTATCACCCTGGGATCGACTGTAACTTGCTCGCAGACTATCTTTTCAGCAATCTCTACTGCAAGATTTACGATATTCTCTTCAACAGAGTTTATAACCCTCCATTTCTCTTCAGCAGCCTGTTTGGCAATCGATATAATGGTGTCCAATGCCTTGGATATCTCAGCCCTTGCAGAATCCAGACCCTCCTGGTATCCCTTCTGGTAAGCTTCATGCTCAATTTGCCGAACCCTTCTTTCGGCCTCTTCGATAATCAAGCTGGCTCTGGTTACTGAGTCCTCAATAACGCCGGCTGCAGCGGTGCTTTCTGCGGCCAGCGTTTTACCGGTTTGAAAGTCCTCATCAGAAGATATGTCATTTGGTATGGGGTCAAAGTGAAGATTTCTGATTTTGTCGCTGTTTCGAATAATCCTAGACAATGATTTCTTCCTCTCCGCCGCGGGCGATAATAATCTCGCCATCCTCCTCCAAGCGGCGGACCGCATTTACGATCTCCTGCTGCGCTTCTTCGACATCTTTTAGACGAACCGGCCCAAGGAACTCCATATCTTCCCTGAGCATCTCACCTGCCCTTTGGGACATATTCGCAAATATTTTCTCTTTGAGATCGTCGTTTGCTGTCTTAAGCGCAAGCGCGAGTTTCTTGGAGTCGATTTCCCTAAGAACCCTTTGTACCGCACGGTCCTCGAGGTTGATGATATCCTCGAATGTAAATAGTTTTCTTCGGATCTCATCGGCAAGGTCCGGATTCTCATCCTCAAGTATTTCAAGGATAGCCTGCTCCGTCCCCCTATCAACCTGATTCAGTATCTTAACGGTCGCATCTATCCCGCCGCTTGTTGAATATTCCTGGCTCCTGGCAAGCGAGGATATTTTGGACTCTAGAATATTTTCTACCTCGGCGATAATATCCGGCGTCGTCCTGTCCATAAGCGCAACCCTTTTTACAACCTCGGCCCTCAGCTCTGGATCCAGCTGCTTAAGTATCACTGATGACTGCTCAGGACGTAAGTGAGTCAGGACAAGCGCTATAGTCTGTGGATGCTCATCTTCAATAAAGCTTGCAATCTCACTTGGGTCGGAGTTTCTAAGAAAATGAAACGGCGCGAGCTCGAGGGTTGCAGTCAGCCTCTCCATGATCTCCCTGGCCTTGTGTTTCCCAAGAGCTCTTTCAAGAATGTCGGTGGCATACTCTATACCGCCCTGCGTGATAAACTCCTGGGCCTCATAGAGGTCGTGAAACTCTCTGAGGACGCTATCGGTCACGTGCTGCGGCAGTTTTTCAACATGTGCTATCTCAGCGACCAAAAGTTCAACCTCAGATTCGTTTAACTTCTTCAGAACCTGGGCAGAGAGTTCGGCACCAAGCGAGAGCAAAAGCACTGCTGCTTTCTGCCGATCCGATATTTGCCTTAAGCCACCACTTGAGCGTTGTCTGGTCCTTGTAGGCGGCATATAAACCCTCCTATTGATAAAGCCATCAGCTATCGGCTTAATTTCAAAAGCCCGCTGCTGACTGCTGACAGCTAAAAGCCAAAAGCTATGTATTTAACCAAACCCTGAGCAACTGGGCAACATCTGCAGGACGTTCCTTTGCGAGGTTTTGTATCTCTTCCCTCTGCATCTGCCGCCTCCTCTGCCGAATTAATAGTTCTTTTCTCTTCTCAGGCGGCAAATCGCTCATCTCCGCCTCCACTTCCGCTGCCGTTATGTCAATTTCACCAACACTTGCTATCGATCCTGCAGAGAATGACCCGGCAAAGTCACCCGTCCGGCGTGTAGACCTAAAGCCGGAAGCCATCCTAAATAAGACATATAAACTGACAGCTAACAATATCAAAACGACGGCATATTTAGCATAGTTTGCGTAAGCTTCTTTCCTTTGCGCATCTGCGATCGCGCTTTCTTCCTTCTTCGCCCACTCCGTGTCAAAAGGCACACTGCTTACCGTTAGAACATCTCCTCTTCCTTTATCGATACCTGCAGCCGCAGAGACCAGCTTCTCGATCGTCTCATCACGCACCGGCTTGCTCCCATCGTTGTTTACAACCACAGCAACCGAGAGCTTTTTAACCTCTCCGGGTGGTTTGACCTCATGCTCGGTGATCTTTGTCGAATCGTAGTTTCTTGTTGTTTTCGAGCTCTTATATTCAGAATTACCCGAGCCGTAAGTTACTCCTGGATACGTAGTCGAACCTTGGGTGGTGTTTGTCGACGTCCCGGGAACCTGTGAGCTTAGGCCAGCCACCCCGCCAGGCGGAGCTCCCTCCCCACTGTAAGTCTCCTTCTCAATCTGCTCGCTTACAATAGGCGGATTCTCACCCTGCTCAACCTTATTTGTCTGTATTTCTTTCGAGGTAAAATCAAGTTCTGCCGAAACCCTGACGACAGCGTTGTTCTCGGTTCCAAGCACCCGGCCAAGCATAGATGAGATTGATTTTTCAAGGCTATTTTCATAGGCTTCTTTGGCTTCAAGCTGGGTCTTAGTGTAAACCCCTTGGGTAGCCATAGCCGAGTCGCCGGTTGCTTCATTTAAGACGTTGCCATTTGTGTCGACAACTGTTATATTCTCCGGCTTTAGCCCCTCAACGCTTCGGGCGACCAGATTTACAATACCCTGAACCTGATTACCTGAAAGTTTCGCGCCTGCCTTCGGCTTAATAACAACCGATGCGGTTGCCGGATTTTCCTTCTCGCTGTAAAGTGAAGGTTCGGGGACAACAAGATGGACCCGTGCCCCGCTGATTTCATTTATTTGTGAGATAGTTCTTGCAAGTTCACCCTCTAGAGCCCTGCGGTAATTAACTTTCTGGGTAAACTCCGATAGACCGAAATTATTCTGGTCAAATATCTCAAAACCGACGGTTCCTCCCTGCGGCAAACCTTGCCCGGCAAGGTCAATTCTTGTTTCGTATACTTTATCGCTCGGGACTTTAATGATGGATGTTCCATCTAATACATAAGGGATTTTCTTTTCCTGAAGTTTTGACACTATAGCGCTTGCATCTTCAGGGCTTAAGTTAGAGAATAGAACGCTATATGACGGGCGAGAGATCCAGAAAAGAAGCGTGCCCAACGCAACCAGGAAGGCGACCGTCGTTATCACGATCGTCATCTTCTGGTTTATATTGAGCTTCTGCCAGCCGATTTTAGCCTTTTCGATCGCTTCAGCGGGCGATGCCATTAACTATCCTCACGCGCTAGACTTGCATTCTCATTACTTCTTGATAAGCTTCGATTACCTTGTTTCTAAGTTGGATAGTAAGCTGTAACGCTACATTAGCTTTTTCAACCTCTACCATGACATCATGTATGTCAAGTTCACCTGCTACGAATTTTTCTATCGCCGTATCTGCGTTCTTCTGCAAACTGTTTGTTTTCTCAATTGTTTCATTGAGAATTCCAGCGAATGATTCGAGGGTTTTGCCTGACGGGCTATCTGTTTTTTCTGCTCCAATTGATCCTAGATTGATCTGACTAAGTTTCAATGGTGTAATATCCACTACGTTCAGCCCCTCTTAATTATATCTCCAGGGATTTCATTGCCATGCTTTTAGCAGCAGCTATAACGGTAACGTTTGCCTCATAGGCACGCTGCGCGGCAACCATGTTTACCATCTCGGTTACGATGTTTATGTTAGGCATTGCTACATACCCGTTCGCATCAGCATCCGGGTGGCTAGGATTGTAAACCAACCGTGGAGCGCTGGTATCTTTTGTTATTCCTATCACTTCGACTCCCTGCCCGGGAGATGTACCAGCACTTCCAAATAACCGTGCGAAGCCTCCCCCGCCGCGCGGCGCCATTATCACATCTCGCCTGCGGTACGGCCCGCCTTCAGCCGTGCGGGTTGTATTGGCATTGGCAATATTGCTGGATATCGTATCCAGCCAGAGTCTATTTGCAGTTAGGCCGGATGCGCTAATGCGAAGCGTCGAGAACAGGCTCACCTTTTACCTCCCTCCGTTAATGACCGTCTTTAGTGTATTGAAGCGAGCGCCCATTAATTGGGCTATTGCATTGTACTTTATATTATTCTCTGCGAGCTTGGTCATCTCTTCATCGATGTCTACGTTGTTTCCGTCATAGCGCATCGACGTTCCTCCCAGAGACTTTACATTAATCCCAACTGAAGAGAGTGAGCTTGAAGCTGGCAGGTGCCTTGGATCGGTACGCTTAAGATTTGAATTATACTTGCTATCTACAGCATGCTTAAGCTCCTCTTCAAAGCTCACATCCTGTTTTTTATAACCGGGTGTATTAATATTCGCTATATTGTTTGCGATTACCTGCTGCCTAAGAGCTGTTGCGTCAAGACCGCTGTTTAAGGCTACAAAAGTGTCGTTAGAGAAAAGATCGATCAATTCTCTGCACCTCCACTCACCTCGATGCCATCGAAGGCCTCTTCGAAGTTGCTGCCTGAAGCGATTAACCTATCTATCAGCGCCTTTGGAAAGCGCCATTCTTTGCCAATCTTAAGGCCAGGTAACTTTCTATCCCTGGCTAACCTGCATATCGTTATCTGGCTCATCTGTAGGTACTCAGCCAGCTGCTTTGTCGTCATTATCTCGGTGGTTTTGCTTTTCATCGCTTTCCTCCGGCACCAGCCCTTGCCTATTGGCTATATTACTATTCTTTGCTGCGCCTAACAAGCAAAGGCTTTATATATTTTAAAATAATTTTCGCTATTTTACCAATCTATTAAATACTTTACCTTGCGATTATATAGTTTTATATTGCTAACTAGCTTTTGGTTGCTTATTACGCACTTATGATATTCTTGATAACCTTCTATATATTTTGGCATCCGATAGATTGTTATAATATCGCTTGACATATTATTTTATCTTTTTCTATCGTTTCAGGATTTGACTAAGCACGCGCGGAGAAAAACACTATGTTGCTTTTAAGTTCAGAGGAATCTTCTGGAAGATTGATAGTGATTTGATTTGTACGGAACGCCTCAGTCGGTCGGTGTTCCCTGGCTTCCGTTTCCGGTCCGGCCAATCTCAGATGCCTCTCTCTTGGTTCCTCTGAATTTAAATTAAGAGCTAGTGCCTCCGCCATCTAAATCCCCTTAACGATTGCCCCTAAATCAAAGGATTGCTGGCAATTTCAAGCTATCAATAAAGTAATCGGCATTTTTTTGGGAAGGCTTAAGCATTTTTTTGATGTGTGGTTAAGCAGGGCTTTTGCCCTGCTTAAGGTTTTGATGTGCCAATATTTTTGTTTTTTTGACCTTGGCACCTTCGCACCTTGGTGCTTCAGGACTAACACCTAGCTATTTTTATTTACTACACTTCTTACCGCTTGTGGCCTGTTATAGGCCTTGTGCGCATCCTTTTTAATTCGCAGCTCTTTTAACTGCGCCAGGGTTTCCTCTCTTCGCTTAAGCAGTAGTTTAAGATTTTTATCCCCCTCGCCCGATATTTGCTCGAGAGCTTTTAATATAACATCGCGCTCGTGTGCTGAAAGCTGATCCACTCCTGAGTCTTCCTGTTGGTTGTCCAGGGTCTCTATCTTTGATAATGCCTCTTCCATTTTACCGATTACCACATTTAGCTTTTCTACATCTAATGCTTCTATCGCAGCCCTTTCTTCATCAATTAGAAGCTTGATATCCTTGAGGTAGGCTGATTTTCGCTTAATATAATCGCTCATCTGTGACACGTCTTTGGCCTTTGAATTAACTGGCAATATTTACACCTGCTTTTTCTATGCCCCTTGGATTCTTCATAACTTCAGCCCAGGCTGAACTTAAATCGGATAGCAGGCCGATGCACTCGTTAACCAGCTTAGAATCTTTCTTAATGTTTGCTTCGATTAGACGTGAATTTAAGTAGTCATAGATTTGCGAGAGGTTTTTTGCGATATCCCCACCCCTTGCTTTATCAAGAGCTACGTTTAGCTCAGATACGATGTTTTGTGCCCTTACAATATTCGTGTGGGCTTTGCGCCAGTCCTTCTCATCAAGTCCGCTTACCGCTACTTTCAGGAACCTGACTGCCCCCTCGTACAGCATTCCTACTAATGCTTCAGGTGTTGCTGTTTGAATCTTTGTCTCCAGGTATTGCTTTGTCGACACTTTGCTTCAACTCCTTCGTAGTTTATATATAAGCGGCTTTAGCCGCCAAAAAAACTGCTGAACTGCATAGACAATTTGTTCTGCATCTCCTGCAGTCTCTGGATTGCAAGCTCCATAGCTGTAAACTGCTTTACAAGAGTGTCCTCACGCTGCTGGTACCACTCCTCCTTATAAGCTATCTGCTTGTCGATATAGCTTATCTCACTCTGGAGCTCTTCCTGCAACCTTGGAACAACACCAGTGCTGTTTGTAAAAGTAACGTCAAACCCATCTATATTTACAGTGCCCGAGCTGACCTTGATTTCAATTGTGTGCGAGCCATCGGAGAGCCCGGCTATTGAATAAACATTCTGCATGCTCTGTGTCGAACTGCTTGATAAATCGACATCTTGTTTATAGACCCCGTCAATATATACCTTGGCAACTCCCATGCCAACGTCTTTAGTCGCATACCAGGTCACACCGCTTCCAGTAAAGGTAAACTTGGCAGAGTCGCCTGCGGTTGAAGATTCCTTTGTGTTCCCGCCTGCTCCATCGGCCCAGCTGCCAATATAGGTGACCTTAGAGTCATCTTCTGTGTAGCTTGTAACAGATTTTGTCCCGCCCTTATCCAGCACCTGGTCCATGAAAAGAGAAATCCTTGCAGCAACACCATCTTCATTGTTGTCTACTTTGCCATCAGCATCTATGTCGTTAAAGAAAAGGCTAGCCACTGCACCTGCGTTATCATTAAGGGCTGCGTCAAGCTTTGCCTCATCAAGCACCAGAGTGCTTGATTTTCCAAAGTCATCGCTCGTGATTGTGATACCTATTTCAGCAAGCTGATCCATGGTCGCAGAAAGTCCCGTGACAATAGACGTTGCTTTGTTAACAAGTTTAGATTTTATATCTATGAGGGTCCTGTCTGCCCTTAGAATGCCTTTTTTTCTGTCATAGTCCGATAATGGCTCTTTTACCTTTTCTTCGCTAAGCCTGGTATTTATGAGAGTAATTGCGGCGTTATATTTATCGATGAAATCTTTGATAGCCGCTTTGGCCTTTGAGTTATCTTTCTCAATCGTTATCGTGGCATCTGAGGAATCTTTTTTCAGATGCAAAGTCACACCGGCTATAACCCCTGTTACATCGTTGGAAAGACTTGTGATTGCACTTCCGCCATTTATTGTAAAGCTTGCATTAGTTCCAATAGTTTCTGTTGCTGCACTATCTAAGACATACGTTGCTTTCTCAAGAAAAGTACCTGTTACATCTGCTCTGCTTATAGATAGACTCCCTGTGCTCTTGTTTGTTAAAACCAGCTTATCGTTTATGCTGTCATAAGACGCACTAACACCGGCAGTAGAATTATTTATGCGATCAATGACTTTCTGCAAGGTATCCGTGTTTATATTGTAGGTAATCTCCACCCCATTGATGGTAAACTTACCATTGCCGCTACCATCCACAGCCCAATCTGCGGCACTTGTGATTCCCTGAAAGTTTGCATCAGCAAGGATTTGCGTGGTTCTAACCCTGCCTAGATGCGACGTGCTGGTTTTAGTAAGATTGTCGACTTCAAACCCTGCATTAAGCAAGCCAACGGCACTTAAGAAATTACTGGTATCTCCTGCGCTTCCAAGATTTAGGGTACCAGCCGCTGCAGCTTTTAGTGACAATTTATCTGTGTTTAAGTCGTAACTTATCGCGTTGGCCGCATCCAGCCCGGCCATATTCTTGATATTAGCATTGCTGTTGATGCCCGAAACGATATCATCCAGGGTAAGTCCGCTGGCGTTCGAAATTACCTCATCAGCATAACCAGATTTTGTTACTTTAAGTTCGTCCACCTTGCTGTCAGAATTGGTATCTGATAGCGTAAAAATCGCCCCATTTATAGTAAATGTGCCTGCAGTAGGATTTGTACTGAACCTGGATGTGTAGCTGCTTATCGGCTCTGATGTAACAATTTTACCGCTTATGCCAAGGCCTGATGCCCCACCTCCACTGGTTACCTTTGTGCTGGTGGCAAGATTATTTACGTGTATGGCATATGTTCCTGTTGCCGCATCCGACGTTGCGTCTGCGGTTACTATGGTCTGATCAGAAGAAGATGCGCTGCGCGCCATCATTGTTGATTTCTTCAGGAGAGCCTCAAGGCTCTTATCGAGGTTGCTAAGTGCTGTTTGGATCTCAGACCAGTAATCTTTCTTCCAGCTCAATAGCTGTTTTTTATCCTCTAAAAGGTTGAGCGGGCGCCTTTCAAGTGCCATAAGCTGGTCGATTAACTTGTTGAAATCGATCCCTGAGGCAATTCCGCCAATCCTAAACGTGCTCACAACCAAACAACTCCCTGTCAATATTAACTAAAGCCACTGCTAGGCTATCTTATCTATAATCAAGCCTACGGCATCGAGAAGCCTTGAGCCCACCTTTGAAAATTTTGGCATTGGTATTTCACGAATAACTTCGTTGGTCTTCACGTTGACGACCTTGACGTTTATATGGTCAGGTCCCTCTTTTTTAACGCTGAAGCGAAGCTGGATATTAAAGGCCTCAGCCAGCTCATTAAAATCCTCCATTAGTTTCTCGACCGTTTTTTTGTCGAGCTTAGAAGAGCTTACAGCCTGGTTAAACTTGTGCTTCGCCTTCTCGTATACCTTTTGAGCCTGCGCTACCTCTGCAGGCGTCCTTGAGGCCTTTACGGCGTCTAAATTTAGCCCATATTCGACAAAATCTACTACATTGGTATCAATGCTTCCTGCTTGCAACTTTACCGCCTCCCGGCAATACCAATACATTGAACTGCCAGGTAAAATGCCTATAATTTACATTTGCCTATATTATCGGCAGGTTTGGCGATTTTCTGCAGTTTACCGGGAATTACCGGTTTGCAAGGCTTTACTTCTTGCATTCAAATACTTCTTAACAGCAAAGAGAACTACCGAATGCAGCCGGGCTCATCAGCCCAAGCAGTTTAAAGCTCCCACCTCCAAATAGAACTGAGGGCTTCTTAGCCATGCTTGCAACAATTCACAGTTTGGCTTGTGCCTCCAAGCAATAATCCACTAATTAATCAAAAAATCCTAAAAATTAATAGCCTCAAGCCGATAACAATCTATAACTAGCAGCAGGCTGGTTCTTAACCCAAGAACCGGAAAACAAAAACCATAGTCAAAGCAGCTAATGTAGCTTTATTAGCAGAAGGAGAAGCTTAAGTGATAAGCGTAATAATGCCGGTATACAATGCGGCAGAGTTCTTAAGAGAATCTATTGAGAGCATCTTAAACCAGACAGAGGCCGATTTTGAGCTAATCATAGTAAACGATGGGTCAACTGATAATAGCGAGGATATCATACTCTCCTACTCCGACCCACGTATTGTATATGTAAAGCAGGAGAATGCCGGTGAGGCTGCGGCAAGAAATACCGCTCTTGAGCACGCAAAGGGAGAATTCATAGTATGGCAGGATGCAGATGACGTCTCTCTGCCAATTCGCCTTGAAGTACTAAAACGCCAGTTCACTTCCCCATCGATTGGTTTTACTCATTCAGATATGCTTTTGATCAATGATTTAAATCAACCGATAAGTTATTGGCAATCTCGAAACATCAGCAAAGAGCGTCTCCTTCGTCTATTCCTCAAGATAGGAACACCCTTTAACAATCCCAGCATGATGCTTCGCCGCAAGATGATCGAGGGATTTAAATATGACACTAGCCTTCGCATAGGAACAGATTCCGATATGGTATTTCAACTTAGCCGTAACTGGGATTCTGTTCATGTCCCTGAGGCCCTATATCTGTACCGCAGGCACTCCAATAACATAACCAAACAGTTGGACTATGAGACTGTGGCTCTTCACATCCGGAAATTTCTTGAACGGCATAGCCTTCAGGAGCTCGTCCCGGAGCTGGATTGGAATAACGGTGACGATACCAATAACGAGGCAAGAGCATACGCAATCATCGCTCTAATCCTGTCTCAACGCTGGATGACAATCGATGCGGGAGCATGGCTTGATAAAGCGCAAAAACTGGCTCGAGGAATAGAGAGCAAGCTCTTTATAAATGCCGTCAATCATTTCATTAATAAGAACTATGAGATCGCATTAGGGCTGTTTGAATCCTGCCCAACCAAAGATCACATAACCGAGAACTATATGGGAGAAGTTTGTGCTTTCATGGGAGATTCTATCCAAGCCTACAGGCATTTTATGAGAGCTCTGGAGCTTAGCCCACAATATGAAGAGCCGCTGGATAACTTAAAAGCAATTGGATATTCCAAGAACCTGTATTTGGCTGATAGGTCATGGATGAGGTTTATGTGCGCTTGATTTATGCTGGAGGTAAGCGATGATTAGCGTGATTATGCCGGTTTATAACAGAGAGAAATTCTTAAGCGATGCTATTAAGAGCATCTTAAACCAGACTTACAAGAACTTTGAGCTAATCATAGTAAACGATGGCTCAACTGATAACAGCGAGGATATCATCTTATCTTTCACTGACCCACGCATCAAGTATATAAAGCAAGAAAATGGTGGAGTAGCCGCAGCTAGGAACAAGGGCCTGGATAACGCTCAGGGTGACTTTATATTATTTCACGACTCAGACGATATCTCGTTACCTATGCGGTTTGAGTTAATGCGCCATAAATTTGCTTCCCCAAACGTGAGCTTTGTACACTGCGACATGTTAGAAATCGATGAGCTGCATAGACCTACACGTTACTGGCAATATCGAAATATCGAGAAGGCTCGTCTATTAAGGTTTTTCTTAAAAATGGGCAATGCGTACAGCGTTGCCAGTATTATGTTGCGCCGATCAGCGATAGAAGGCCTTCACTACGATACTTCCCTTCGCGTAGGCTCAGATGCAGATTTTGTGCTTCGCATTCCCGGCAATTGGACTTCGATACATATATCTGAGCCATTACTCCTATACCGCTGGCATTCCAGCAATATAACTAAGGAAGCAGTTAGGCGCGAGCACGAGCTTCATGTCCAAAAATTCTTAAGCCGCCATACGCTTGAAGAGTTAATACCTGAAATAGAATGGTCGCAAGGCAACGCTGGTGATAATAAGGCCAAAGCATGCGCTATCGTCGCATTATTATTATACAGACGTCATATGCTATCAAGTGTTGAGACTTGGCTTAACAGGGCAATAAACCTGGCACAAGAATTAAACGCAGAACTCTTTGTTAAAGCTATCGGCAGCCTAATTTTTGATAAACCAGATGTCGCCCTACAGATACTCGATTCTTTCACAGCAAAGGATCATATCATCGAGAACTACTTAGGAGAAGCTTATGCCTTATTAGGTGATACAGCTAATGCATATAGAAAGTTTATGAGGGCTCTAGAGCTTAAACCGCATTATGAAGAGCCCTTGGATAACTTAAAGGCTCTGGCAGGGCCTAATGGGTTATACACACTAGACATATGCACGCGAAAATTCGCGTGCGCTTAATTGCCTCGGGAGGGTAAATTATGGAGAACTTTTTTAGGTTTTATTACGCAGGTAAAGAGGTTTGCTTTGATCTAACTAAAGAAGATCACATCAGTCAGATCATCCGCAAAACAAGCAATTTCTATGAAATAGGGATGCTTGAAGATATCAAGTCCAGGATCGGTGCAGGCAGCACAGTCGTTGATGTTGGCGCGTTTATTGGAAACCACTCGGTTTTCTTTGGATTGGTTTGTGAGGCCTCTGTATTTAGCTTTGAACCCTTCTCCGAGTCATTTGCCCAGCTTAAGAGAAACATAGAGCTTAATAAATTACAGGAAAATACTAGGCTTTTCAACTGTGCGCTAGGCGCTAAGCACCAGAAAGGTAAAGTAAAGTTACCCGACGAGGGCAACCTCGGAATGGCGCGTGTAGTCGAGGATGTCAATGGCGAAGTCGATATATGTACGCTTGACGAGATTGTATTTGACTTAGCTGATGAAATCGATGTTATCAAAATCGACGTAGAAGGAATGGAGTTAGAAGTCCTTAAAGGTGCTGAAAGGATTTTAGAAAGGGACCATCCCCTCCTCTACATTGAGATTATAGACAATCAACAGCTCGCGGAGGTTAAAACCTTTTTGAGTAGATTTGGCTACAACATGCAAGGCATCTTTAACGATACGCCGACATACCTATTTGATGCCAGCAATAATAAAAAAAGCATTGGCATCTGGGCTGGTGATGGCAATAACTTCCAATTCGTTGAGCCAGTTGCACGGTCCCTTAAGAAAGAGTATAAGGTTAAAAGATTTATTTTTAACGGTGATGTAGCGCGGCTTAGAGCTCAGCTCGACGATTGCGATATCGCCTGGTTTGAATGGGGTAACGGCCCTATAATCGCAGCATCTCACCTGGTAGATATCAACACGCCTATTATCTGCCGAATCCACCGCTATGAAGCCTATGACGATGAGACCCTAAACCTCATCAACTGGGCTAATATTGATAAGATCATAGTGGTTGCTGGTTACATTAAAGAGATGCTTGTCTCAAAGGTCAACAGTATTGCAGGTAAAATCGAAGTCATCCCCAACGGCATCGATATTGGCAAACTTACGTTTACCGACCGAAAAAAAGGCTTTGAAATTGCGTTTCTAGGCAGACTTCACTGGCATAAAGACCCCCTGTTCGCCCTACAATGCTTTTACAGCCTCTATCAAAGAGATAACAGATACCGCATCCATTTTGCAGGGCGTTTCTGTGACCGTGTCATCGAACAAAAGTTTTATTACCTAATAAAAGAGCTGGGCATTGAAGATTGTGTGTTCTATGACGGGGAGACAAAAAATGTTGATGCCTGGCTAGATGATAAATCTTTTATTATCTGTTCAAGCGTAATCGAAAGCCAAAACATGGCTGTTATGGAGGCTATGACAAAAGGAATAAAGCCTCTGGTCTATAACTTCTTTGGAGCAAAAGATATTTATCCGCAAAAATATATCTTTAACTCTCCTGCTGAATTTGCCGACGAGGTATTGCAGGGAGACTACAATCCTGCCGAGTATCGTGCCTTTGTCGAAGAGAATTTTAGCTTTGCAGATCAAATGGCAAAGATAAAGAACCTTATTGCAAACACTGCTGCCATCTCAAAAAATAGTAACCATGCGGTGGTCTTTTTACCTAAAGCACTAGGGATAGAACCAGTTTCAAAAGAAGACTTAAGTGATTGGGATATCCTGATTGCCGAGGATCGTTTTGCTGATGAAGAGAGAAATAGGTTTTTCAAGCACCTAAAGCATTCTAGCGCAGACATAGTGAGAGTTCCGGTTATTTATCCACTTATTGAGAATCACGAAATAGCCCGGTGGGAGATTGCAGCGAAAAGAAAGAGCCCAAGACAAGGGTTGGTGGAAAATTGTTACTGTAAAGTTGGTCCAGGAAGCGAAGTAGAACTGCCTTACGAAGCGGCTTATCTGCTATTTAACGAAAAACGTTTTGAGGAGGCTTTAAAGTCTTTCGTTGCGGCCTATCAAAGCGAGTCCAATCCTCAAGAAAAAGCAGTATATTTGCGCTGGATTGTGCTTTGCCTAATCGAGCTCGAGAGAGATGACCAGGCAACCAATGTTTTAGAAGATGCACTACAAATTTACGAAGACAACGCGGACATATACTACCTCTACATGCTCACATGCTTGCTTGGAAATAGGTATGAGCGTATACAAGCAAGCATCGATAAAATTATGGACTTAGGTGATGCTTTAGCGTATTCCGAGTTTTTCAATGACGTTAGCAAAAAAGCATTGGCAATTTTACAATCTGTTGGCCTTTCTAGTAACGCGTTAACAGCCTAGTTGGGTCTATGCACTGTATCGAAAAAGCATCAAATAGGCTGACGCATTTGTTCATGCTAAAAAACTTTACATCCCAGCTTAAATATTTTTCTGAGAGCTTCTTTCCTAGAAAATAGACTGCATAAAAATAAAGTTTTTGCCGATAACTTAAGATAACTAGTACGGCAGATTAGTTTGATTCTATTAACCGGAAGCACAGTCAACAGACATTGCAATAGATAAATAATATAGGTGGAAGGAGCGGCTATAGTGATCAGCGCAATAATGCCGGTATACAATGCGGCAGAATTCTTAAGAGAATTATTGAGAGCATCTTAAACCAGACAGAGGCCAATTTTGAGCTAATCATAGTAAACGATGGGTCAACGGATAATAGCGAGGATATCATACTCTCCTACTCCGACCCACGTATTGTATATGTAAAGCAGGAGAATGCCGGTGAGGCTGCGGCAAGAAATACCGCTCTTGAGCACGCAAAGGGAGAATTCATAGTATGGCAGGATGCAGATGACGTCTCTCTGCCAATTCGCCTTGAAGTACTAAAACGCCAGTTCACTTCCCCATCGATTGGTTTTACTCATTCAGATATGCTTTTGATCAATGATTTAAATCAACCGATAAGTTATTGGCAATCTCGAAACATCAGCAAAGAGCGTCTCCTTCGTCTATTCCTCAAGATAGGAACACCCTTTAACAATCCCAGCATGATGCTTCGCCGCAAGATGATCGAGGGATTTAAATATGACACTAGCCTTCGCATAGGAACAGATTCCGATATGGTATTTCAACTTAGCCGTAACTGGGATTCAGTGCATATCCCTGAGCCATTAGTATTATACCGGCGACACTCCAATAACCTTACAGTTCAAGCCAATTTCGCAGATTTAGATATAGTACACGTTAGAAAATTCTTAAATTCCCATGGCTTTGAGGAATTCTTCCCTGAGCTTAACTGGGAAAATGGCAGTGCTAGCGACAGCATGGCAAAGGCGTGCGCACTTATCGGCCTGTTCATGGCACGCCGGTGTAAAATGCCTGAGGCCGAGGCCTGGTTCGAAAGAGCGGCAAATCTGGTCAGTAGCATCGACGGCAACCTTTTTACACGGGCCATGATAGGTCTGGTTAATGGTCAACCTCAGATGACGGTAGAGCTGCTTAACTCCTGCAATACCCGCGACCATGTAATCGAGAATTATATTGGTGAGGCAGCCATGCAGATGGGTCAGCTAGAAGAAGCATTCAATCATTTCATGAAAGCACTTGAATTCTCACCGCATTACTATGATGCGATGGATAACCTAAAAAAGCTAGGACAACATATTGGTCTAAGGCTCGTATAAAAACCGTGCTTGGTGGGGTAGAAGATGAGAATCCTGATATTTGCGCTAGGTGAGCGAAATGCCTCCGAGGGAGGTGCCGGCACATATATAAGAACCATAACTAAAATCCTCCAGGATAGAGGCCACAGCATTAATTGCTTGTATCACTCTGATATCAGGCTGCTGCCTGAGGACGTCATAGCCAAGATAGTTGGGGCCCGAAGACAATACGTCGAATTACTTGGAAACCAGCATCCCCTGCTTGCAAGTATCGAATCCTCTAAATACGAATGCATGAGGGTTCTTGAATACCTCGGGAACGGGTCCTACGATATTATCCATTCCCAGCAAGCAGTCACAAGTTACGCGGCACAAAAGATAAGGCCTGATGTACCGCTCGTTGGAACCATCCATGGCTGCTATGTCAGCGACGTTATCTGTGAGGGATTGGTAGCCAATTATGAGGCAGCGCAAATTTTCAGGCAATACGACGAATATGCCATCTCTTGCCCGACAAGTGTTATCGCCGTTTCGCGATCGATGGATGAGAACTTGCCTCCTATTCCAGAAGAAAAGCTTGAGGTAATCTTCAATGGCGTTGACACCGACTTATTCAGCCCAGCTGAGAGAAAGAACAATCCAGGTAGCCCAGTAAGGATAGCGGCCTCAGGAAGATTGCATGACCACAAAGGCTATGACATTTTAATGCACGCACTGGTTATCCTCAAAGAACAGGGGCTCGAATTTGAGGTTACGATGTTCGGATCAGGACCGCAAAAGGTTAAATTAGAAAATATCGTGCGCTCAAATCAGTTGCCGGTTACCTTTAGGGGTGAGGTATCAAGGGAAGCTCTAGCAGCAGAGTTGCCGCATTACGATATCTTCGTGCAGCCATCACGCGCCGAGAACTTTCCCTTTAGTGTAATCGAGGCCATGGCATGCGGCTGCGCTCCTATAGTTACTAGGATAGGTGGCATGAAGGAACAAGTCGACCACATGACCAATGGAATTCTCTGCCCGCCAGAGAACGTCTATGCACTGGCTGAATCGCTTCGCCTACTAATTAAAGATAGGGCCTTAAGAGAAAAGATGGGCCAAAGAGCAAGGGAAAAAGCCGTTAGTAATTTCTCCTTGGAAAAAATGGCCGATAGGCTTGAAGAGGTCTATCGAAAAACTATCGAAAAGCACTTTTCCAAAGTCTGTGGGCTGCAGGCCAGCTAGCTTTCAAAAACGCATTAAACTAAAATACTAATGCTCCTCCTTATTTCAGCGATAAGCGGCGATTCTGGGTATTTCTTAGCTCCAGCATCAAGTATCTCTAACGCATGGTTTACTTCCCCAAGCTTAATAAGGGTACGCGCTAAAGATATATAGAGGGAAATTTCCTCTATTCCCCTATTTAATGCTTCGGTAAGAAACGTCTTTGCTTCTTCGTAAAATGCATTCTCAAAAGCGGTGCGTCCCAAGATAAAAAACGCCTCCCCGTCAGCACAGTTGTTTTCATAGGCACGAATTAACGCTTCAACTGCCATCTCGTTGTAGCCGACATCGTAGTAAATCTTCCCAAGCAATAGGTTACTCTCCCCCAGCGAGAAACCGATTTGCTTTAACAATTCAATAGCCTTTTCAAAGACATCGAACTCTTGTAGCTGAAGGACTTTTCGTAAGAAGTCTGCAACAATGCGCTGAGCTTGTTCCCTTTGCTTGGCTTTTACCTGCAGAGATACAGGATTACCGCGCAATAGATCCACAAAAGCTAAATACAAGTCGCGGATAAGACCGTAATCCTTATAGCCTGTTATGGAATCTAGCAATTCTGACGCGCTCTTATAACCACCCATAAGAGTATAGCAAAGGGTCTTATTAAGCGCAGCCAACGGATAATGCTGGCTTGATTCTGGAATTTTCTCAAGCTCGGCTACGGCTTCTTGATAACGGTTTAGATTTAACAAGCACTCTCCCCGCAGCAGTGCAACCTTAGCAGGATTTGTACTTTTCTTTGCAAGCCTATTGAGATAATTAAGGCTAATATCGTACTGGCCCGCCTGATTAAAGATGAACGAGAGTGTCACGATTGTATCTTCAAACGTCATATCGACAAGTGACTCAAGGAATCTTTTTAACGCGTTTGGATTTTCGCGGTGAATAAGCATTAGACCCACGTCAGCAAGTGTAATACAATCCCGCGGGTTATCTTCAAGAGCTCTTCTATACATTAATAGAGCTTCGTGCTCATTACCAAGGGCTCTATATGCTCGGGCAAGACTATAAGCGGCCATATAGCCACCCATGCCCGGCTGGCTTATATGGGTCTTCCCTGCTGGACCAAGCTGCAGGCATTTCTTGAACTTATCTATGGCACTTGTAAAATCTTTCTTATCTAAGTGGACCAAACCATCAATAAAGAAGAGATCGGTGTAATCAGGATACGCCTCCTCAGCGTCAACCAGTACCTTTAGGGCGTCATCATATCGGCCCAATTCCCTTAAGCAAATAGCAATATTTTTTATCAACAAAGAGGCATAAGCCAAGTCGAGGTTTGACAGGTTAGCAAAAGCCTTCTTATACTGTTCTAACGCTTTTTCATAGTCTCTGACCCTTAGGTACTCGCCTCCGAGATTAAACCTGATAAATGGGTCATCCGGGTACTTCTCAACCTCTCTCATAAGGATATTTAAATTGCGCTGGATTTTATCCTTATCCCTGGTCGCCTTATTTAAATAACCGTAATGGTGGAGTCTTATGCTGGTGTAGCCAAGCTTAGGATTATGAGATTGGACGGTGGCTACTATTTGCTCATGCAACGCACCCTTAAACCTATACTCAGGCTTATTCCTCCAAAGCCTAAATGCGAGGTGGGCAACTGCACCATCCTCTGCTTTATCGCCTACATAATTAAGCTCATTAAAGAAGAACCCTTCGAAGTCTGTATCGTCTAGCAACTGCCTTAGCAAGTCTTTATCATCTTGCACCAGCTCTTCATCGGCATCCAGGTACATTACCCACTCACCAGTTGCATGGTCAAGGGACAAATTTCGCGCGTCTGCAAAATCGTCTTTCCACTTGTAGTAGATAACTTTCGCGCCGAATTCCTCAGCGATCTCTACGGTATTATCCGTAGAACCGGTATCAACGATAACTATCTCATCAACCACATCTCTGATGCTTCTCAGACATCGCCCTAAGTTATCTGCTTCATTCTTGACTATCATTGCAAGAGAAAGCTTTGGTCTTTGTCTGGCTGGCCTATCTTGAACAACTGCCGTCCTGGAAGTAGATAACTGTTCCACAGGCGCCATTTCTTGGCGATGTTGTTTCTTAACATTAGCTATCTTTTCCGGCTTAGCAGTAGGTAGGGTCTTAGCAACTTGGTTTCTCATCGGTACTGCAGTAAGTACAAAAAACTGGATGACCGCATGTTTTAAGTATTCATCAGATACCAGCCCACTTGCATGTAGCTTGTTAAGGAAGTCAGCCTCGTCAGGATTATAAGCAGCCTTGGTTGCAATGTTTTCAACCTTAAAACCTGCTGAGTTTAAAAGCGCTATGATTCCCTCCAGCGTAAAAAATCTTAGGTGGGTTATATCCAGAATACCGTTGTCTTCATACTTCCATGAGCCTTTAAGCAGTTGAGCTAATATAGAAACATGCCCTACATTTGAGATACCGCATATTATCTTGCCATCAGGCGCAAGATAATGTCTTAAGTCGGCCATAACCTGCCACGGGTTATAAAGGTGCTCAAGCACATCAAAAAGAACTATGCAATCAAAATATTTCTCGGGATAATCAAGGTCGATTTTTTCGATATTGGACGCAACAACCCTATCAAGATATTGCTTATCTTCCTCAGAAACTTTTTCCTTAATTTCTATTCCCACAATCTCGGCCACGCCACGGTCCTTAAGAGCCCTTCCGGCAACCCCGGTCATGCAACCCACATCAAGAACCCGCTTCGCGTCAGTCGGCACCAGCTTGATAATATCGCCGTAGTAGGGATTTCTTCTATCTGTGGCTCTCTCTGTGTTAGTACGGGTCTCTCCCTTCTTTATTGCTTCTTCAGGCAAAACGGCAAGAAGCGGGGGTGTCGGGTTTAAGGCAAGGTTCCAGAGCTTTTCTTCAAGTATGTCAATTGTTCGTGTCCAGTTGTAATTAGCCGCCGTCTCAAGTCCGCCTTTTATCACCCGCTCGCGCAGAAGGTCGTTGTCAAGCAAGTGGTTTACCGCAGCGTAGATGGATTCCGTATCACGGAAAGGCACTGCTAAACAATTTACACCATCTTTTATATAGCTCTTTGTGCCTTCACTTATTGTTACAACAAGCGGGGTTCCGCTTGCCATAGCTTCAAGCGGTGGTAGTGGGAAAGCATCATATATGGACGCATAAACAAAAATATCGCAATCGGCATAGATCTTAGCTAGCTCTTCCTGGCTTGGCTTCTGCACAAATGTGTCGCACTTTATCTGCAGTGAAGACCGTGGCTTGGGCGAAACCCAAACAATCTCAACATCACGCTCTTTCTTTATCCTCTGGTAGGCTTCATTTATATAGTAGAGCCCCTTGAAAGCGAGGTCATCTGGACCAATCATCAACAATTTTGGTCTCTGCCGCTTGCGCCTGCGCCTTGGCTTAAACAAGTCCAGATCAATAGCGCAAGGAATTATTTCGCTCTCCCGGTCGTAGAAGCCCCGTATCAACTCCCTCATCCCTTCTGAAACCACAAACAAGGGTACGGGAAGCGAATTATTTATGTCTGCAAGCCTCTGGATTTCGGGATTGTAGCCAGAGGTTCGCTTTTCATGGTTCTTTTCAAAAAGATATTGGTCCCCTTGAGCAAAATGAGCATAGGCAGATCTCTTAACCTTGAACAGTTCTTGTGCTTGCGTCCAGAATGTAGCAATAACAACATCGCTTTCTGGAGGAATAAAATCGGTTATATTTTTGCCAAAAGGCACTTTGATCACCTTAGTTCTAAGGTCAAACCAGTCAGGCTGTGACCAGTTGGATACAACATGCACATCATGGCCTCGCTCTTTTAAGCGATTTACGTGCTCAAAAATAATTTTTGGTCCCCCGCCTACCCCATGATTTACCGTAAGGTAGGTCACAGCAAAATGCTCATTGCGCTCTCTCGCAGTCTGGCTTTTCAGGTTAGTTAAAGCCTCAAGGTTGTTGATGAATTTCAACAGTTCTGGCTGGTCCTTAATTCTTTGGGTAATCAGTAAACCCATCCGAGCCGAAAGGCAGGATGGCTGCGCCTCAAGAGCCTTCTTATAATACGAATCTGCTTCGTCAAACTTACCACTAGCGGTTAGACAATCTGCATAGGAAAGCAGGAGGCTCAGATCACCGTGTTGCTGTTTCAATATACCTGCAAGAATAGGTTCTGCTTCGGCAAACTTTCCTATCATCATAAGAGTTAGAGCCAGCATTTGCTTTACGTAAATGGAAGATGGAATTCTTTCTTGCAGCTTCTTAAATACTGATAACGCTTCTGTGACCCTTCCATCGAAATAGTATCCAAGCCCTTTATGATACTGTCTTGACAGCTCACCGCGATTGGCTTCGAATGAATTGGTATCCAATCTCATCTTCGTAAAAAGCGCCACATGAAGCTCTGCTGTGATGTCTACAGCACCAGGATCATCTTGTTCCTTGAGTCCTTGAATCCCCCATTTCTCATCAAATATCTCCTGGTCCTTTTGAGAATGTTTTTTTATTTCATCTAAGCTCGTCCCATCGCCAAGATAGGTACGGCCACCAAAGTGGTAGACAAATGTATTACCCGCGCAAATTAAACGATATCCCGCCATTGTAGCGCGCATACAGTAATCGCTATCGGCAAATGAGCTTAAGTTATAGTCTTCATCGAGTAGGCCAACCTTTTCGATTACTTCGCGCTTCACCAACATACAAAAAGCGTCGATATCATCTGTTTCAAACCATTTTTCTCTTCCCTGCCGGTTAAACTCCTTGGCGAAGATATGCATGGCATCCAGGGTATCGTAATCTGCCCTAATAGTTTGGGAACCTTTAGCGTGATTGGAAAGAGGTCCGACAATACCTATGCTCTCTTCACTTTCCAGGCACTCAATCATATTATCTAGCCAATGATCTGTAACAACAACGTCGTTATTAAGCAGTACAACATAATCACCTCTGGCTTCCTTAATGCCCTGATTGAATCCCTTAGTAAAGCCCTGATTAGTTGCATTTTTGATAACTTTTGCGCCAAAGACCGATTCAAGATAATCAATCGTACCATCGGTTGAGCCATTATCGACAAGTATTAATTCAAACGGTGCAATTGTGTAGCGAAATATGCTCTCGATACAGAGTTTGGTGTATTCCAGTTGGTTATGGCTGAGGATTATTATGCTGGTTAGTTTATCGCTGGGCACGCTTTAAGACCCCCGTGATCATATCCTTCATCTTTTGCTGCAACCAGTAATTCATCCGGCCTGCGCACAAAAACCTTTAGCGACTAAACCGAGTTAGCTACAAGTTTATACTAAGCAAGTGATAAGTAAAAGTAAAGAATTCTCTATTTGTCAATGCAAAGGGAATATGTCACCCTTTTCTGCAAAGCGATTATGCATTGCTTGGCAGTATCCTTTTCATTAGGTCTGGACTCCCTTCAATCAATGGTTTGGTATGCCATAATCGTAGTTCAGAGGGCTATCTTTTTACAGATATTTTATGACGGGACCGGTTAGGAGGTGGGCTTGCTTAAGAGCAAGGCTTACCAAAGATGAATGTGGCTTACTATTTATTGATTAAATTTATTATGCTAGCAACTATGCAACGACGTAAGCCATTATTTCTTTCTACAAATCATTATCTCGGTTGTTGGGCTTTCTCTAAAAATTCTGATTGCGAGCGACTCAATCGGATAAAGTATCGCACCTATCCGATTTCCATATTTTTCTCCTCGTGCGGTATTTTTTTGGATCAGGCTCCACACTTTTTTAAAGATAACCTTCTCAGAATCGATTGGGTAGTTCATAAAATAACACATCGGTTTTCGTTTTATAATGTCAAATCCAGCTTTCGCTAATATCTCTTCAATATTATTGAGCGTGTGGCAGACTTGGTGTTGTGTTCTAAAAGTCTCACCGTGAAGAAAGTTGTCGGAAAAGATAAGGTAGCCCCCTGGTTTTATAAGGTCAGCTATATTTTTTATCGCGTTCTTGTACTTATCGTCATCTACGATATGAAAAAGAACATCAAAAGCACTGACAACATCGTACTGCTGACCCTTCAATACGTATTTTTCCTCGCTAATATCTGCCCTGAAAAATATTTTTTCGGGATACTTTTTTCTAAGTTTGGAGACTGCCGTCTCTGTTATATCAAGACCTGAAATGTGCTTAACGCCTAATTCACACCATAGGTCAATAAAAAAGCCAGTACCAGAACCTACGTCTAAAACCTTGATCTCTGGTAGATTAAGTCGAAGAGATTTTATATGCTTGCGGAAAACTTTTCTCTTTATTTTATAAAACCAATGATTGAAAGAATTACCTAACCCCTTGAAGCCAACGCCATGTAAATTAAAAGAATCGCTCAATCTATTTTCCCAATAGACCTTAGGGTCGAATATCTCCCTTGCGCTGTTCATAAACTCTCCCTTGCTAAGGATTTCCCTGATTAGGTTTTCGGCAAGTTGCAAGGTAATCTTAAGGATTTAGAATTTATAAATTGGGCAGAGATAAAGCTTGCTCAGGAGTGGTTCCTCACCACTAAGTTACGGCCATGCCGAGCGCACAATAAAGCGGCTGGCGAAAAGCCAGCCGCTAGTAGTTGTAATACTGAAGGGTACCCTTCTACCTTAAAAGCTGCAGAACCATCTGGCGGCTGGTGTTGGCCTGAGCCAAAGCTGCCATACCAGACTGTGAAAGGATCTGAGCCCTGGTGAAGCTAACCATCTCAGCGGCAACATCAGCATCGCGGATACGGGACTCGGCGGCTGCAACGTTTTCTGCGTTAACACCGAGGTTTGCGATGGTGTGCTCCAGCCTGTTCTGGATAGCACCAAGTTTGCTTCTCTGGGTAGATATTGTATTGATAGCTGCGTCAATGCTTACAATAGCCTGGCTGGCTAAGGTATGCGAAGTAATGCTAACACCGCTGATTGACAGAGCTGAAACGGTGGCCTCAGCAATAGTTACAGCAATTGACTGGCCACTGTTTGCCCCAATCTGGAAGTTAAGGGCAGTGGCTGATTGGGTACCGTCGAGAAGCTTCATGCCGCCACCGTAGGTGGTGGTACTTGCAATACGATCGATCTCTTCAAGTAAGCTGTCGATCTCTTGCTGAATTGAATCTCTTTCCTGTGAACCTAAGGTATCGTTAGCAGCCTGTACTGCTAGCTCCCTAATCCTTTGCAGGATGCTGTGAGTCTCATTGAGTGAGCCCTCAGCTACCTGGATTAGAGAAATAGCGTCCTGAGCGTTTGCAGTGGCCCTGCGAAGACCGTTAACCTGGCCCCTCAATTTCTCAGAAATGGAAAGACCGGCTGCGTCATCGGCTGCACGGTTGATGCGAAGGCCGGATGATAGTCTTTCCATTGTCTTGGCCATGCTAGCCGCGGTGATGCCCATGTTACGGTTAGCGTTCATGGCCTCGATGTTGGTGTTAATCGTGAAACCCATTTTCTCCTCCTTGAAAAATGTTTTTGGCTTCCTTGCCATTGCCTTTTATGCCTGGCAAAATCCCTTCCCTACCGGCCGGTTTGAGAGAAAAGCTTCGCTGCGACTAAAAGGCGCTCTTTTTCCTTGTATATTATCGACAAGATAGCAATATTTCTGCAGTTAATTTAAGGATTTTTCAGAGCAAATTTCGGGAGTACCTCGCTGGCATTTTCAAGAGCTGCTTTTGAGGCGGCAGCGGCCAGCGTGTTTTCTTCAAGGATGGATTTATATATTTCCTGGCGGTACACGGGGACATCTTTTGGCGCTTTGATACCGATTTTTACGTGGTCATCCTTAATTTCGACAATGAAGACCTCGATATCATGACCTATAGTTATACTCTCATTAACTTTCCTTGTTAAAACAAGCATTATTGCTCCTGTGAATCTGGTATCAACGGATGTTTAGTAAAATAGTTATCATTTGCCAATATTACTTGTTTAGCCGTATTGTTCCTCGAATTAATTATAATCGGCGCTTTTAAGTTGGCCGTTATCCTACGTGGGTCATCTGGTATTGTCAGAATCGATAGCACAACTAGATTCTCATCCAGCTTACCCTCCGGTTCAATCCTGTCCAAATCAGCTTCACTGATAATTGGTTCGTAGTTTTCAAAAAACAGCCAAGGGTTCGTCACTACAAAAGCAACCTCCGGCATCTCAACGGATTGAAGCCAGCTAAAAGGGCTGCCCTTGGCGTGCGGTATCAGTATAAACCTCTCCGCATCGGGAAAGCCTGGTATCTCATCGATAAACCTTATTATATTTTCTTCTTTTACCTCAACAGGCCCGAAGCGAGTTGTAGCAAACTCCATTATACTCTTCTGCTTTACCTTAACATTTGCCATAGTGATTTAGAAGCTTTAAACGGACAATTTTTAAATTGCCCAGTAGCTTTTCACTCTCCTTCCCGTTGATAAAGTTTATGAGGTTGCCATGCAATCCGTTTTACCCGCTCTTTCTAAGCTCTTTCTAACAGTACTGTTAGCTACAGCTTTGGATAACTAATCCAGAAAATCAATCAGCGATTTTTGCATTGCCATACTACCGGTCATAAGTGCCGACTGGTAGACGTTTTCCTCCATCTTAAGTTTCATAATAACATCTAGCATATCAGCATCTTCTATGTTGCTTAAGATGCCACTTAAATTAATCTTATCCTGTTCAATCTTGTCCTTGGCAAGCTCAAGGCGGTTTACTCTTGCACCGACTACCATTAACGCATTGGTTATCATCTCCATTGCATCATCTACTCTGTCGATATCCTGCGAAACCGCACCGTAATCGCCGGCAAGTAAGTGGTCACGAAGGTCAGCTACTACTTGAAAGACATCGGTCGGGGCTTTAAACACCGCATTCCCGTTCATGTTTACCTGAACATTGACCCCTTTTTCAATCTCGTAATTAATAGCTCCACTATCGCCATTATAGTTAACCTCAGGAGGTGGTGGTCCAGGGATATTTTTGCTAAATGGTGCTGTGGTCGTTTGGTAACCTGCAAAAATATACCTATCAGCATAGGTTGTGTTTGCTATGTTGATTATATTTTCCAACAGCTGGTCTACCTCAGCGGCAAGAGAATTGAGCTCGCTTTGTGAATTAGTGCTGTTTGCACCCCTTACAGCAAGTTCCCTTACCCTGTGAAAGACATCTATGGCGTTTCTAAGGGCAGCATCGGTGGTATTTAGCCAAGCAAGACCGTCGTTGATATTGTTTAAACGCTGGTCCATGTCTTTTAGCCTTGCTTTTATATTTAAAGATTGGTTTATAGCAGCAGGATTATCCGAGGGCCTTTGATAAAGCTTGCCGGTCGATAGCTGAGCCTGGTATTTCTCTAAGCGCTCATAAGAGGCCGCTATATTCTTAAGTATCGTGCTTTGAAGCATATTATTTGTTACCCTCATTTAAACCACCCTACCACTTAACCAAACCGTTTATAAGAACATCAAGCATCTCATCAAAGGCAACAACAACCTTTGCTGCAGCCTGATAAGCTCTCTGGAACTTGATCATATTTGACGCTTCCTCATCCAGAGAAACACCGGACACAGATTGGCGATGCGTCTCGATCAACTCGAAATAAAGCTTACCGTTAGTCACCATCCTGCCGGCTTCCTGGGATTCGATACCGTAGTCGGTAACAATTGAGCGGTAGTAATCATCCAGGGTAATCGAGCCTAGAGCGCCAATCAGTTTGTCCTTTAGCTGACCGATAGCAAGCGCATTCGAGTTATCGCCGGGTGCACCGTTTGGAAGCGGCCATGCCGATGCAGCAGCAATGTGATTTAAATCAGTGACGTCGGTGCTTATTGTGATATTCTTCGCTGTTATCGGCAAATTTGTGGTATCAAAGAAATTCCAACCAGTCGTTCCATCTAAACCAAAACCGGCATTATGAAGCGCATTTACCTCGGTTGCCAGATTGGATGCAAGCGTATCCAGTTTGCCCTTATACTTGTTGACCGTAATATCTCTCGTATCGAGGAGCGACTTTACCTCGCCACCGTTGAGGCCAACCTGAGCGCCATCTACCGCCCACACAACATCATAGTATCCATTATTAGAAGGGTTTGATGTAACCTGCAAAAGGTCTACCTCATGCTCCCCGACAAGCAGCCTCCCGTCTAAGAATATCTGTATGGCACCGTTATCCATGCCAACAATCTGAACATCGGCAAGTCTTGAGAGTTCATCGATTAGATTATCTCTTTGGTCTAAAAGATCGTTTGGCTGATTACCATAAGCCTTTACCCTTAATATATCCTGGTTTAACGCCATGATTCTTTGTGCAATATTGTTTATGTCATCAACCTTTGTCTTTATCTGCTCATTTAAATTGTCCTGTAGGCGGGATAGTTTGTCGTCCAGCTGGTTAAAAGATGTTGCAAGTGTTCGGCCCATCTCAACCACATTGGCCCTTATCGACAAACTCTCTGGGTTCTTACTGAGTTGCTGCCATGCATTCCAAAACTCACCCATGATATTTAAAAGGCCCGCCTCAGATGGCTCGTTAAATATGGTCTCAATCTGCTTCATTGCATTGTCTTTTATCTGCCAACTACCTAAAGATTGGCCCTCAAGCCTCATCTGGCTGTCAAAGTATCCGTCTCGCATCCTCTCGATTGTCTTTACCTCAACACCAGTGCCAAGCTGGCCCTGGATAAGGGGCCTATTCCAGTAAGGGGCTGGAAATGGTGTGGTCGTACCAAGAAGTGCCCTCTGCCTTGTATATCCGGGAGTGTTGGCATTTGCTATGTTATGCGAGGTAACATCCATGCCGTATTGAGCGGCCGATAGTGCTTTCCTCGCTATTTCTATGCCGAATAATCCATCCATTTAATACACCTCTTTATGCTCTTCCGTCGAATAGTCTTGGGCTGGAGCTTTGAGGATTGGGTTTGTTGCTGTAAGTTGGGCTCTCAACCGGCAGCAGCATCATAAGCATATGGTTTACATAGCTTATGCTTCTCTTTAGAAGCTCGCCGTTGGTTTGCTTGGTCTCGCTTAGATCATTTACAATTAAGAGGATCTCGTTTTTGAGCCTTAAAGCCTCGCTGGCTGCCTGCTCATCGAAATTTTTGACTATCGTCGATAATTTGGGTGGAGATTGTTTGCGATCGGGTGCTTCTTCATACAAAAGAGCCTGTCTTCTGTCTTCAAGGTCACGAACAACAAACATGAGACGCTCTTCCGCCCTAACAACATCTATGAGTCCTTCCGCATCCCCTTCAACAATTAAACCTTGTTCTTTTTTTGATAGATCCAAAAGGTCCTGGTATGCTTCCTTCTCGCTCTTTAGTATGTCGATTAGAGCAGCTGCGTCTACCTTCAATTATCTCACCCTTATTAGTGTTTAGACCATTTTATCTACAATCGCACGGTGGATAATCTTATCGGCTACTTCTTTACTAGAGACCTCATAATCGCCGGACTCTATCTTGCCTTTAAGCTCATCAACCAGATCGGCCCTCACCTCTGGAAGCTTGGCATATGCTGCTTTTGCCTTTTTAGCCTCCTCACTTCGGGCAGTAATAACAAGTGAATCGCCTTTGGCCTTTACGCCTTCGGATTTATTGCCCGAAGTTTTAGCCTTGGCCGATTTCTTGTTTTCGACCTCCCGTACGTATCCCTGTAGAACTTTTCTGACCTGCTCATTAGAGATCTTCAAAGTATTCACCCCGCTTGCCTATAGTTATCGGCAGGTTTAACAATTTTCTCCACTTGCCCTGTCATATCCTGCCGACTCCTATCGTCTTGGGGTTTAAACTAACCACCAGTTCTCCTGAGCTACAAAATCTATTAAACCTCAAAACCCAACCCGATTTAGCTTAGAGCTCTGGACTCCTAGCTCGTAGTGCAGGGCTTTAGCCCTGCTATTTAGCAGCCCCTTCGACTTCGCTTGGGGCAGGCTCTAAAGGGCTGCACTATATGCTGCACCATATCTCAGAGGTTCGTAATTCGACATTTGCAATTCGAAATTTCCTAGCCTCTTATATTTGTCGCTATCGCCATCATCTCATCGGCTGTATTGAGTGCCCGCGCGTTAAATTGGTAAGCACGTTGGGCGATTACCAGCTGCGTCATCTCGTCGGCAAGGTCTACGTTTGACCCTTCAACAAATCCCTGGTGCAGGATTCCTGCCCCCGGGCTACCTGCATAAACCTCAACCATACTGCCGACAGCTACACTTGGCACAAATAAGTTCTCGCCTATCGAAAGCAAACCGTTCGGATTCTCTGCCTTAAAAAGCGTTATCCGGCCGATGTCTTGCGGTGTGGAGCTACCCGGCAAAATGGCCGAAACTACGCCATCGGTGGCGATATTTACACCTTTTGACCCCTGGGGTATTGTAATACCTGAGTCCAAACGATATCCCTGAGGTGTTATCAATTGCCCGGACGGACTAATTGAAAAGCTGCCGTCTCTGGTGTAGGCTGGGGTTCCATCTGGCAGCAGAACCCTAAAAAACCCTTCGCCCTCGATGGCAATATCGTAAGTATTGCCGGTCGGCTCAAGCCTGCCCTGGCTAAAAACCTTCTCAGTGCCGGCTATTTTAGCACCATTACCAATTGAAATTCCTGTCCTGCCTGTGTTATCGGGCTCAAACTCTCCTAAAATATTGGCGTGCTGATAGAAAAGGTCTTGAAACTGTACCTTATTCTTCTTAAACCCTGAAGTATTAACATTGCTAACGTTATTAGCTATGCCATCAACCGCCATCTGCTGCGATTGAAGACCTGAAGCAGCCGTCCAAAGCGATCGGATCATGTACCCTCCTAAATCCTTAAAACAATCGGACGATGGATAGGTATACGATTGGAATTGAGCTAGATGTTGGGAATTTTTGCGCCTCGGTCATTCGGCGCACAGGAAGCTTCCGTTTCCGGTCCAGCTTCTTTTTTAACCAACTCTGCCAACTTCGTTTACAGCCCTACCCAATAGCTCGTCCTGAGCCTTCAATACACGCTGATTTGCCTCATACGACCTGATTGTTGCAATCATATCGACCATCTCATCGGTCGCATTGACATTAGAGCCTTCTAGATACCCCTGCCTGATGACAAAACCGGTTGGCCGCTGCCCTGACGCAAACGCCTTAAAAGTGTTGCTTCCGACCTTCTCTAGCTCTCCTTTAGAGAAGTTTCTTATTTTTAGGGTATCAGTATAGGCTCCGTCAACATAGACCCTGCCTACTTCATCAACGTGAACCTCGCTACCCGTTATGGTAATGGCGCCGTTCTCGCCCAGTACCAGATTGCCCTCCTGATCTACCAGCCTGTCAAAGCCGTCTTTAGTAAAGCTACCGTCTCTCGTATATCTTTCGCCAGACGGTGTAAGAACAGTGAAAAAGCCTTCTCCGGTAAGTGCAAGGTCAAAGGTTCCGCCGGTCTGTCTTAACGCACCATTGCTGATGATAAAACCAGTACCGCCAATCCCAACCCCTGAGCTAAGAAGGCCAACGGATTTTTGCGTATAGTTCGCATCTCCGCGCCTCTCCTGCGCATAGACCAAAGCCTCTGGGAACGACGTTATCGAGATATAGTCCTTCTTAAATCCAGTAGTATTTATGTTGGCAAGGTTATTGGATATAACGTCCTGCTTATTCATCAGAGCCAGCATTCCCATTGCCGAAGCGTAAAGACCTCTTATCAAGTTTCCACCTCCTTTCGTTACTTTAAATCCTGTTTTATCTATATGGCCTTCTTTGCCTGCATAACTTTAAGCTCATCGGATATTACCTGCTCCTTAAGAGCAATGCTTACTTCTATATCGCCGATTTCGCTCATTAAGACAATATATAACCGCTGGATGTCAACGGTGGAAATCAACACGTTGGTGCCGATGATAAGTGTTGGCGGCGTAATGGCAAGGTTTGAATATGTATCACCAAATTTAACAGTGGCAAGACCGGTGATCATGTTGCCAAGCTCAGAAATCGCACTCTGGGCAAGCTCATCCATAAGCGGAACTGCCTTGCCAATCATCTCGGCCGCAATTTTTTTAGCGGTTTTCGACGACATGCCGTAAATCACCTGACCATGAATCTCCCCAGTAACCCCGATAAGAACGCTTACTTCCTGGGATGTCAGCGAAGATTTCTGTATCGACAGAGGTCCTTTTTCAAGTTTTAAGCGCGTCTCCGCCTCAAAGACCTCGAACGCTGCCTCGAGAAACGGATTAACAAACTCTACCTTTAACATCCTTTAGCTATCCTTTCCTCCTAATTTTCTCGGTAAAACCCGGCAAAACTTAAGCCAAAATTTTCTCTATCTCCTCGGTTATGTTGTAGGCGGAGAATATTATGTTATCTATTTCAGGCTCGTCCAGCTTAAGCTGATTCAAAGCTTCTTTCTTTAACGGGTAAAGCATGCCGTCGCTTCCTACCCCTAAACCTAAACTCAGGCAGATAAAATCAGCAACATGTACTATAGCGGTTAAATCAGGATCTTTCTTTGCTCTATCAGGACGGTGATGGTACTGGATGGCTTCAACAATCTTGTCGTTAAAGTTCCACTTATTTGCCACTTTTGCCCCTATTTCCTGGTGATCAAACCCCAAAATCCTTTTCTCGGCCTCGGCAAATGAAAGCCCTTGGGAGCCGGCCATCTCTATGATCTGGTAAAGCTCTTCTTTAACAAATAGATTGAGAAGGACTTTGCCGACATCATGGAGTAGCCCAGCAATAAAGGCTTCCTCAATATTTGGATACTTAACCTGATTAGCGATTAAGCGCGCGGCAAGTGCACAACCCACGGAATGTTTCCATAGCTCACCCTTCTCCAGGCCATATCCTTTGATTTCCCGATCGTAAAAATTCTGCAGGGTAAGTGCCAGCACCACGCTTTTTAAAGTCTCATAGCCAAGAATGACAATGGCTTCACTAACCGTTGTAACCTTACGGGCAAAACCGTAGTAAGCCGAGTTGGCCATACGCAGTACACGGGCAGTAAATGCTGGGTCGTATGATATAACCCTGCTGATATCAACCGCCGAAGATCGAGGGTCGTTTGTGAGTTTTAGCGCCCTATT
Source organism: Bacillota bacterium (assembly GCA_023511485.1). Taxonomy (NCBI): domain Bacteria; kingdom Bacillati; phylum Bacillota; species Bacillota bacterium. The sequence continues at coordinate 178,400 of JAIMBH010000001.1, forward strand.
GGCAATTGCCGAGAAAGGCGGCAGGTCTCTTACCTCTTTCAGTATCCTTTGAGCAATGTCTTGTCCCATTTCTTCCTCCGTATCAACCAGAGCTTCAGGCTCTAGGACGTACCTTGCAAGCGTTCGTTTACAAAAAAACACTTAGCCTGCATTACTTAGACCCCGATCATCTAAAGACTGCATTATAGCCGATATTCCCGACATAAAACCTAGATTCAAATTAACGCATATAAAATCAGCTAAATGAACAATCGTTGTCAAATCGGGCTCTTTTTCAGCCTTCTCCGGCTGGTGGTGATACTTAATCGCTTCAATGATCTTATTGCTAAAATCCCATTTCTCAGCTATTAGCGCACCGATTTCCGCGTGGTCAATACCAAAAATGGCCATCTCTGCCTCCACGGGAGTTAGCCCCTCTTGATTTACCATATCGGCATATTTTTGTTTTTCTTCAAACAAAACTTCATCGAAAAGCACTTTGCCAATGTCGTGCATCATGCCCGCTACAAACGCTGCTTCAAGGTCTGGATAGTCGGTTTTGGTAGCGATCATCCAACAGGACAGGGCACAATTCATTGCATGCTGCCAGAGCTCTCCCTTCTGCAACCCGTAGCCTTTGAGCTCTTTTTCCATAAAATCCTGAACCGAGTAAGCCAGCATAACACCACGCAGAAGGTCTTCATCCATCAATACGTCGGATTCAAAAAATCCCGCCTTATGCCCTGAAAACCCAAACGCTGTAAAGTTTGTCATCTGTAGAATCTGTTTTGCAAACCTTGGGTCGTGAAAGCCCTGTGTATCTGCAGAACTCTCTTTAAAACTCTTTTCTCTTTGGGCTATCATGGCCTTATCTGCCACTTTAGAAAATGCTGGCAGTGCATCTATCTTCTTAAACAGCTCGTTAACCAGCTTTTTTGACATCTAATCCTCCAACTTCAGAAATCTTAACGTAGAAGAATGGGCTTGTTACTTTAAAGCCAAGCTCTCTTGCATTTAAAATACTTTCTGAACCACCCACGAAGAGGACCCCTTCATCTTTCAACGAGGCCCAAAACCTTCTATAAATCGAATCTTTTGCCTCGTTGGTAAAGTAGATGACCACATTTCTACATAGTATTAGATCAAAACCATCTTCATAGGGGTCTCTCAAAAGATCGTGCCTTCTAAATTCGACTCTGCGCCTTATATCTTCACTTATCACAAATTTCTCACCATCTTTAGTAAAAAAGCGCTGAAAGAGCGGTTTAGGTACGTTTCGAACGTCCCTTTCCAGATACCGACCGTCACGGGCTACCTTTAAAATGCGGCTGTCTAAATCGGTACCGATGATCTTGTGCTCGACACCGGGGGTTAGGCTCTCAAGAATCAGCGCAAGGGTATAGGGCTCTGCCCCGTTTGAGCAGCCTGCACTCCATATTTTTAGCTTGGCGCTCTTTTCCAGAAGAGCCGGCAATATCTTTTCCTCAAGCTCCTTAAATTTTGCGACATCTCGGTAGAACTCGGAGACGTTGATAGTTACCCAGTTTACAAAGGCTGTCAGTTTGGCCTCATCGGAAGCCAGCATGTCTGCATATTCCCTGTAATCAGTGGAGCCAGCCTGACCCATGATAAAGGCAAGCCTGCGCTGTATCTGCCAGGGCTTGTAGTTGCCGAGATCGATACCTGTAAGGTCCTTTACCTTAGCTACGAAATAGCGATACTCAGGACTATCCACATAGCTTGGCATAGCTGCTCTTCCCCTCGATCATGTTCATTAACTCTTGCGGAATACGCTCCAATGGGGCGATCACATCCGCATTTCCCTCATCAATTACTACTTTAGGCATGCCATAGACGACACAGGTTGACTCATGCTCTGCAATTGTATGCCCACCTCTTCTTTTAATCTGTGCCATACCGTCAGCGCCATCTCGGCCCATCCCGGTAAGAATAACCCCAATACAATTATGGCCGTAAACAGCAGTGCCTGAATTCATAAGCACATCGACAGATGGCCTAACTGAGTTAACGGTCGGTCCATGGCTGAGCCTTACAATACCGCCTTTCTCGATCAGCATGTGGTATCCTCCGGGAGCCATCAGCGCCGTCCCAGGAACCAGATGGTCGCCGTCCTGGGCTTCTGCAACCCGTATATTCGATTCAGTATTAAGCCTTTGGGCAATAGATTTGATGAATGGGCCGGGCGGCATGTGCTGCACAACCGCAATCGGCCACGGAAAGTTCTTGGGAAGCCTTGGCAGAACTTCTATGAGGGCCCTGGGACCCCCAGTAGACGTACCTATCATCACGATTTTATCGCTCGTCGTGGCAATCTTGGAGGCTTGTTCCTGTCTTATATCGCCGCTTTCGCCTTTAGCGGTTTTTTTCTTAAGACGGGCTTTAGCCGCCACCTTAACCTTAGCTATAAGTTCATCTTGTATCTTACTTATGCTGGTCAAATCGGTAGGCTTATGAATAAAGTCTAGCGCACCCTCAAGCAGAGCTTGAGCGGTTGCGGCCGAACCCTCCTCCGTTAGGGTGCTTACCATAATAACCGGAGTGGGACATTCTTTCATTATATGGTTTAAAGCGGTAAGACCGTCCATCCTGGCCATTTCGATATCCAGCGTGACTACATCAGGCTGAAGCTCGATTACTTTTTTAATGGCCTCAAAGCCATCCTGGGCAGTGTCTATAACAGCTATCTGAGGGTCAGAAGATAGCATATCGATTAAGCGTTTGCGGCTGAAAAACGAGTCATCGACGACAAGAACTCTAATAGGCAATTACGTTTCCTCCTAACAAGGTTTACCCTATTTGCTTTTTGACTGCCTCAAGAACCCTGTCGGGTTGGAACGGCTTTAGCACATAGTCTTTTGCGCCGGATTTGATCGCCTGGATAACCATATTTTGCTGACCCATAGCACTGCAGACGATTATTTTAGCGCTATCGTCGACTTTTTTAATCTCGGTTATAGCTGTAATACCATCCATAACCGGCATGGTAATATCCATGATTACAAGGTCCGGTTTGAGTTGCTGATATTTAGATACAGCCTCTTCGCCGTTTCCTGCTTCTCCGACAATGCTATAGCCGTTGTCTGTTAGAAGCTTTACAATTTTCATCCGCATAAATGCGGCGTCATCAACTACTAGGACACCCTTGCCCATTCCTCCGCCTCCTATAAAACAATCGTGTTGTGGCCAATCGCTTTTACTAGAAGTTCTCCGGTTGCGACAGACAATTCGGCGGTTCTACCGTAATCTTTACCTGTATCGGCAGCAACGAGCTTCAACTTAAGAGATTCAAGAACATCTTTGACCGCCGTGACGTTGCGTTCTCCTATTTCTAGTAGACTGTTACCGCCCGGCATCTGAAACATGCGTGCGCCACCAACTATTTTTGCAACTATGTTCTCAGGACTGGCCCCTTCTTTAGTCATTGCTTCCAGTAATCTCGGTATGCCGGTATCTGCAAATCTTGCGCTCATTGAATCTCCCCTCCCGTTATCCTGGGGCAACATAATATGGGCCATACCTGCAATCTTTAGCTTACTATCGTATAAGCAAACAGCTACGCAAGAACCAAGTCCTCTTGTAACAATTATGCTCTCTTTATCTTTCGATACCTTTAATTCGCCAATCCCCACGTTGAATGTCTCAGGCACGAAATTACCTCGCTTCTATTGAGTACAGGAGCTTACTTAGTGAGTCTTCATCGGTAAATAGCATCAAATACCCTTCGATCTTGCTACTTTCGTTTGCAATATCTGTCTCGATATAGAGAATCTCTTCAGGTGCTCTCTCAAGCATTAAAATTGCCGAGCTCACAATAGCTCCTATCATGTCCTGAACAACCATCGGTGATGATGGACGCAGGTCCATCCCGACGTAGTCTGAAAGTGTGCTTAAGAAGTATGAGCTGACTAAATTACCTACCTCTCCCAAAACTGAGGTTGCCATCTCATTTAGCTCTTCAATGCCTTCGCCATCTTCTCGCAATACCTGATTGATGAGCTTAAATGCGCTGGTGCTGGGAAACAGCAAAAGCATATTTCCGCTAATCTCGCCAGAAAACGTCAAACAAGCGCTGATAGCGGTAGACTCGGCGCCTCCTGCGATATTTGTTATCGCATCAAGAGAGATGACATCAAGCCTTGGTGACTGCAGAAAGATGGACCGGTTTGTCATTTCAGATAGGGCGACTGCTGAACTATCGGTGCTGAGTTTAATGATCCGCTCGAGAAGCTCTTTCTGTTTTGGTGATAAGCCACCATTTATTTGCGCCACGTTGATCTCCTCTCATTTATAGTTAACGCCGTTTATCTAAAATCTCAAACGGCTGAGAATTTGCTTAATAAAGCCTTATGCCGCAAATTCGGTTATCTGGCTCGCCAATGCCTGGGTATCCACCTTTGCAATAAGAGCGATAGGATCTACTACCAGAGCCACCTTACCATCGCCGAGGATAGTAGCTCCGGATATCCCATCGATATCCCCCAGGTAATCGCCAAGCGCTTTTATCATGATCTCCATCTTACTTACCAGGTGATCTACTATAAGCCCTACTTTTGTTTCTCCATAGCCAACCACTACAACATGAAGTCCGCTACTATTGCCACGCTCAGTCGCTCCGCCTTGACCAAACAGTTCGCTCAACCTTAGAAGCGGCAATACACTTCCGCGAAGCAGGATCGTCTCAAGCTTATCGACCATTTTTATATCTCCCGGCTCGAGACGAAGTACTTCCTTCACCATACTAAGCGGGATCGCATATAATTTTTTGCCAAGGACAACTATTAAAGCATCGACGATAACAAGAGTTAACGGAAGTTTGATAATAAATTTGGTTCCCTTACCAACTTCTGATTCAATGCCCACAGAGCCATTGATCTTCTTAATATTGGTACGCACGACATCCATACCTACACCGCGGCCTGATATCTCAGATACTTTCTCAGCGGTACTAAATCCAGAGAGAAAGATGAGCTCGTAAGCATCGCGGTCGCTCATCTTCTCGGCCGAATCCGGTGTAATAAGACCTTTGGCTAATGCTTTATCTTTAAGCTTTTGCGGATCAATGCCCCGACCATCATCAGATACTTCAACTACGATGTGGTTCTCCTCATGTCTTGCTGCAAGATGTATGCTGCCTTCTGCCGGCTTTCCGGCCTTCTTGCGCTCTTCCGGCGTCTCGATGCCGTGGTCAATTGCGTTTCTTAAAATATGAATAAGCGGGTCGCCTATCTCCTCTAAAACCGAGCGATCGATCTCGGTCTCTTTACCTTCAACTACAAAGTTGATCTGCTTTCCGGCTGAGCGGGCTAAATCCCTAACCAGCCGCGGAAATTTATTAAATACCTGCTCTATCGGAAGCATTCTTGCCCGCATAACTTCTTCCTGAAGCTCGTTTGTAATCTGGCCTATCTGTGCGGTAACTTCATTTAAGGAACCACTTATATCGCCGAGATGGTAGTTATCCGCAAGTTCGGAGCCGATCTGAAGGAGCCTGGTCTTACCGATAACCAACTCGCCGACCAGGTTCATCAGATGATCGAGCCTCTCCACATCAACCCTGACCGTTTTCATGGCAGCGGCCCGCATTTGGTTTAATTCTTGCTGGCTCTTCCCTCTTGCCTCAGGGCCAAGATCCTCTATTCTTTCATCTTCAACTGCCTGAGCACCAGGTTCTAAACCGCAAACTTCTACCTGCCCGGGTTCATCCGAGACTTTATACAATTGGACTGTATAACTTGAAAGCTCAGATACCGCCTTGATTACACCCTCAATGCTACTTTGGTCCTCAGCTGAAACAAGAATCAATTCGATATCTGATCCGCACTCGCCGTTCTCGATTGCCTCAATTGCCGGTTCGGTTTTTACAATCTGACCCAACGCCTGAAGTTCTTCTGCAACCTGATACAACCTGACAGAGGGCATCGCGCAATCTTGGGATACGGTAACCTTTATGGCAAATGCCTGAGATCCAGTTATTTCAGCTCTATTTATCTTGTCGATTTCCTCGGCATCAAGTGCCAATGCAACTCCATTGGCCTCAGGCTTATTTCCCACATTTTCAGCTTTGACCCCTCCACTCATAACCTTTTGCGAGCTGCTTGCTTCTGACTGCCGGGCAGCATCCTTCCCACCGGCAAACGCCAGTATTTGCCCGCTTAAAGTTTTAACGTCTATATCGCTTGCTTTAAGTGTTATGCACTCATCTTTTAGTGTTTTTAAGGCATCAAGGCAATCCAGAAATAGGTCTATAAGCTCGGTGGTTACCGTTAATTCACCTTTTCTCAGCTTATCGAAAAGGGTCTCCATGGCATGGGTAAGCTCAGCCATGCGTTCATGGCCTAGCATCCCAGAAGAGCCCTTTAATGTATGGGCAGCCCGGAATATTTCCTGAATCAACTCGGGATTTTGTCCCTCTTTTTCCAAGCGAAGGACATCTTCGTCGAGCTGTTGGATTAATTCTTCTGCTTCCTGTATGAATAACTTTATATCTTCAGGTGAAGCATCAAATACTAGATCCATTCCTGCTCCTACTTCTCTTGTAAGTTACTCGCTCGGCCTTAAGCTACTTGGGAAAGTTCTGTAAAGCTATTAAGTGGTGTTGCGCCCATCTCCATAAGAAGCTTATCCAGGTCAAGCAATATGATCAATCTGTCTTCAAGCTTTCCTATGCCTTTTAAGTACTGCGAGCCAATGCTTTCAACAATTGTCGAAGGCGGCTCGATGGCATCGGTTGGCAGGCGCAATACTTCAGATACCGCATCTACAATCATGCCTACAGTATTTCCGAGGACGTTTACAACCACGATACGGGTAGCTTTCGTCTCCTCGCCGGTTATGAAACCAAACCTTTCCCTTAAATCGATGATCGGAATAACTTTGCCCCTTAGGTTGATTACGCCTTTGACATACATAGGTGCCTTAGGAACCTCGGTTATCGGCTGCATCCTTATAATTTCTTGAACCAGGGATATATCAATACCGAAGGACTCATCGCCGACTTCAAAGACTACTAGTTGTTCTTGTTCAAATGTTTGTTCTTCGCCCATAGTTTAACCCCCCTACGATAGTTGGAATCTCTCAACAAGTTTGTATAACCTGTCGGCCATATTCGAAAGTTCGGCAACTGAAGCGGCAATCTCCTGAACCGACCCAGATTGCTCTTGCGAGGAGGCCGATATCTGCATAGCCTGAGAGGCCGAGTTCTTTGAAAACTCAGCGATTGACTCGACTATATTCACCACTTGTTCTGCTGAAGCGGCAACCTCCTCAGTAATAGCGGTGTTTTCCTCAGTAATGGTTGCAATTTGATCCATTGCCACCACCACTTTATTTGACGAAGCAGATATCTGCTCAGCCGCCTGGGATACTTCCGCGATCTCAGAAAACACCCTATTAATAGCGCCCATCATCTCTTCAATAGCAGTTCCGGCATGATGTGCAAGCTCAGAGCCAGCCTCAACTTCAGAAGTACCCCTCTGCATAGCCTCTACAGCCTGCATTGTCTCATCCTGAATTCCTTTTATAAGCTCTGCTATCTCACCTGTTGCACGGGCACTTCTTTCGGCTAGTTTTCTTACCTCATCTGCAACTACTGCAAATCCTTTACCGTGCTCTCCTGCTCTTGCTGCCTCTATCGCAGCATTAAGAGCAAGTAGATTGGTCTGCTCTGCTATGTCATCTATTACTTCTATGATCTCACCGATTTGTTTTGACTTCTCTCCAAGGGTCTGTATTTTGTTGGCTGATTCAGAGACCGTTGCTCTTATCCTTGCCATACCCGACATGGATTCGCCTACGGCCTCTTGACCTCTTGAAGCAATTTGCTGGCTATCAGAGACAACATTCAGCACAGTCTTTGCATTCTCAGCGACCTTGTCTATAGCGCTTGCCAGCTGACCCATGCTGCCGGTTGTATCCGATACATTCCTGGATTGCTCAATAGCGCCTTTGGATACCTGGTCTATCGCTGTTGCAATCTGGTCCACCAAGCTGTGTACCTCACCAGTCGATTTACTTTGCTGCTCTGAATCACCTGCTATCTCAGATATCGATTCAGATATCTGGCTTGCGGTTAAACTTATTGAATCTGATCCTTGAGCAAGTTGTTTTGATAAATCGGCAATCGACCTTGCAGTCTCGGTAAGTTGAGCAAAAAGCTCTTTTTGCTTTAAAACCAGCAACCCATTAAACGTTGAATAGTTAAGCGCTACAACTAAAAACACAAATATACCGCCAAAAAGAAATACCATACTTACCAAGAGATTGGGGTCAATTAAGCGAACATCTTTATAAAGGATGAACCCAAATGCAATGTAGCTAGCCAAAAAAGCCAGCATAAACGCAAAAAGACCTTTCCATTTAGCGCCATATTCCGTTTTATTAACTATTGCTATGAGCCTTCGGGCATTTATCAATGCCGCAAGCATAACCAAAGCCCCTAGCATTACAATGAGAATCGGACTCAAAGTATCCTCCTTTTTTGAGCTACGCACAGCTAACTAAAATGGTCACCGGGGGTTATTTTATTTATCGTCATAGTGCTTCTACTCTTTAGGTGCTCTTATCGATAAACGATTCTACAAGCTTGTCAAGTTCACTTGACATATTCGCAACGCGCTTGACAAAATCAGATATTCTGCGGTTAGCATCGCTGGCACCTTCAATCGAGTCCCGGATCTCCTGGATTGATAGGAGGGCCTCTTCGCTTTGTCTAAATATATCGCTGATCGACTTCGATGTTTGTTCCGATGAGGCCGCGACTTCCTCAGTAAGAGCTGTATTTTCTTCCGTTACCGATGCTATACCGTCTATTGCCTTAACGGCCTTATTGGTAGCATCCAGCATTTTATCTGAAGCAGCACGTACTGCCGCTATCTGCATCATCACCTTTTCGGTTGAATTCATCATTTCGGCAATTGCATCGTCTGCGCGTTTGGCAAGATCGCTCGCCCTTTCTACATCCTGGGTACCCCTCTGCATAGCCTCTACAGCCTGCATTGTCTCATCCTGAATTCCTTTTATAAGCTCTGCTATCTCACCTGT